>JAHJDG010000158.1 GCA_018812265.1 bacterium
ACAAGTTCAATCTGCGTTCGCGGCTCGATCAGAATCTCCGCCGGTCCCCCGATGCGGAACGTTGTCAACGGTGCAAGAGGAACGTGCCGCCGCGCAGGACAAGGCGAGTGCCGGAACAAGCGGTCACGAACGCTTGGATGCATCGTTCAATGTCATGATTTCCTGTGCCGTGCGAGTGATGTCTCCCGCGCCCATCACAATCAGAACGTCACCGGGTTGCGTGTGTTCGAGAATCTTTCTTGCCGACGGTTGCGGACCGACCAAATGAACGTCGCCTCGCTCGATGCTCTTGGCGATCAGTTCAGCCGTAATTCCGGGAATGGGACGCTCGCGCGCCGGGTAGATGTCGGCAATCAAAATCACGTCCGCTTCCGAGAGGGCGATTCCGAACTCTCTCGCAAAATCTCGCGTACGCGTGAATAAATGTGGTTGAAAAAGCGCTACGATACGTTTCTCCGGCCAGCACCGCCGCGCGGTCGTTAGAGTGGATCGAACCTCCGTGGGATGATGGGCATAGTCATCCACCACAATCACGCCTCTTGCCTCGCCCTTGATTTCGAAACGACGATGAACGCCGGTGAATTCGGCAAGCGCCGCGCAGGTAACGTCGAACGAAACGTCTAATTCATAGGCAATCGCGACCGCCGCGAGTGCATTCAGTACGTTGTGTCGTCCGGGAACTTGCAGCTCGCATTCGCGTTGAGTGTCGTCAAACATGGTGAATTGAAAGCGCGTCCGATAACCCATCTGCTCGACATCGAGTGCCCGAATCTCGCACGCTTTTCCGAAACCATAGCTGACGATGGGACGCTTTATTCGGGGCAGAATCGCTTGAATGTTGGGTTCGTCCGCACAGACGACGACCGCGCCATAAAACGGAACGTGATTCGCGAATTCAACGAAGGCGTCCTGCAGGTTGGGCAGATCGGTGTAGGTGTCAAGATGTTCGGGCTCGATGGTCGTGATCGCGGCGATCGTCGGATTCAGCTTCAAGAACGAACGGTCGAATTCGTCCGCTTCAACGACCAGCAGTTCCCCGCTGCCCATCTTCACGCCCGATCCCAACGCGCGTACGATGCCGCCTACGATCAGGGTCGGATTTCGCTCGGCGCGTTGCAGAATGGCACCGATCATTGAAGTAGTCGTCGTCTTGCCGTGAGTTCCCGAGATCGCCACACCGACTTTCAAACGCATCAATTCGGCGAGCATTTCGCTTCGCGGAATCTGTGGAATCCCCTGGCTTCTCGCGGTGCGGATCTCGACGTTCTCCGGTTTCACCGCCGAGGAATACACCACCACGTCGGCTCCCGCCACATTATCGGAGGAATGCCCCTTGGCGATCCGCGCTCCCAACCGTTGCAGCCGCTCGGTTACCTCCGAGAGTTGGAGATCGCTGCCGGTCACCACGAAACCAAGATTCAGCAGCACCTCAGCGATGCCGCTCATACCGGCACCACCGATGCCGATCATGTGCACCTGACGAACTCGTCGAAACGGACGAAGTCCGCTCATTTTTTCCTCGCGACTGACAAGACCAAATCGGCAATTCGTTTGGCGGCGTCGGGCTTTGCAAGCGATTTCATTTTCGCCGCCATATCCAAGAGTTTATTTTCCGAGGCGACGAAGTCTTCCACGGTGTTCAGCAGAGTTGTGGCGCGGAGTTCGGAATCCTTGATGATCCGAGCGGCTCCCGCGCTGGTGACGGATTGCGCGTTGGATGTCTGGTGATCGTCAGCCGCATGAGGATAGGGTACCAGCACCGCCGGAAGTCCTGAAGCCGCCAATTCTGCCAGAGTCATCGCTCCCGCGCGACAAACCGCCAGATCCGCGACGGCGTACGCTTCGGGCATTTCTTGAATGAACTCCCGTACGATCAATCGGTGTTGAGCAATCGCCTGTTGAACAATGGACGAATCAGTTGAAGCGGGAATCCCCAGACGGCCCGTTTGCCAAATGAGGTTCCACTGCTTCAGGAGTTCCGACAACGCCGCCGAGACCGCTTCGTTGATTGCACGTGCACCCGCCGACCCTCCGAATATCAACAACGTCTTTCGACTGTAATCGAAATTCCACTGCGCCCGTGCTCGCTCCCTGTTAAGAGTTTGGAAGGAGGGACGCAGCGGATTTCCCGTGACAATCACTTCACAGCCGGTGAGGCGGTTACGGGTTTCTTCGAATCCGGCGCAGACCAGTTGAGCTCGGCGAGCGAGCTTTCGAGTCGTATATCCCGGAAAAGAATTCTGCTCCTGAAGTACCGTAGGCATACCCAAGCGTTGTGCAACCCACAAAACGGGACCCATTACATAGCCGCCGGTACCGACTACGACGTGGGGGCGAACGGTCAGGAGGAGCCAGAAACTCTGGAGAAAACTTACCAGAAGTTTCACCGGCAGAAGCAGATTCTGAATAATCCGCCGCCGTGCGAAGCCGGAAATCCAGAGCGTACGAAGCTCACCGCCCGCGCGTGGAATCACGTCCGCTTCGAGTCCCCGTCTGGTGCCGATGTAGATAAGATGTACCTGAGGAGTTTTTTTTCGCAACGCCTCACCGATGGCAAGGGCCGGGAACACGTGGCCGCCGGTTCCACCCCCGGCGATCACAATTCGCAATGTCTCCATGGGCGACGTTTTCACAGGTATGGATATCCGCTGCCGTGGACGGCAGCTTGCCGCTGCGTCTGCCGAGAGATGTTGAGAAGTACACCCACGGCCGCGAGATTCATGACCAGTGAAGAACCGCCGTAGCTGACGAACGGCAGCGGCTGTCCCGTCGTCGGGAGCAAGCCTAATGTGACTCCGATGTTGACCACGACCGAGACGGCAATTGCCAACGTGATGCCCATTCCAAGATAGTATCCGAAACGATCCGGGGCATTTACGCTGATATGCCAGGCTCTTGAAATGAAGATCGTGAAGCCGGCGAGCACGAACAACGCTCCAAGAATTCCCAACTCTTCGCCGACGATGCTGAAGATGAAGTCCTTGAATGGCTCGGGCAGAAAGAAATTCTTCTGCATGGATGCGCCCAACCCCACTCCGGCAATCCCGCCTTGTCCGATCCCCACCAGCGATTGCTTCACGTGATAGCTCGCTCGCAGCGGATGAAACAGCGCATCGGCGTAAGTCGTCAAGCGGGTTTGCATGTAAGGAGTCAGCCAGCTTATCAGAGCCAGCGGGACGAGGCAAATTCCCCCGAGCGATAGAATCGGCTTGAGCGATACGCCGGAAACGAAGAACAGCATGGCGGCCACGACAAGAATCATCAACGTCATGGACAGGTTCGGCTCGATCACCACGAGTCCAGCCGTCACTCCGACGATGAGAAGTGTTCCCGTATATAGTTTCTTTCGATCCGCGAGGAAGGGATCCGCATCAAATGCCGCGAGTCGAGTTGCCAAGTAGGAGATGATGGCGAACTTCGCCAACTCCGCGGGTTGGAAACTAAAACCTCTGTAGTAGATCCAGCGATGCGCCGTCGCGCCGTTTGGCTGGGGAAGAAAGAGCACGACGATCAGAGCGACGAAAGTCAACAGCCACGTTACGCGAGCCATTTTCCCAAGTACGTGGTAGTCTATGACCGAGAACGCAATCATGAACGCGAGACCGATCAAAAGACGGATCACGTGACTCTGAAAAATCGCATAGGCATCGCCACGATAGGCAACCGCGGAATGAACGGCGGACGCGCTCAGAACGAAGATTGCGCCGGCGACGCACAAGATCAACGCCGTCGCCAATAGGACGACGTCATATCCCGTTCGCTCCTGCATGCCTGGCGGAAGTGCCCGCGCTGCCAGCCAGTGAATTCCTCTCATTGTTGAACGAGAGATTTGAACACTTTACCTCGCTCCTCGAAATTGCGAAACTCGTCGAATGACGTGCAACCCGGTGAGAGAAGGACTGTATCCCCCTCATGCGCAAGCTCACGAGCTCGTGACACGGCGGAGGTCAGATTGGGAACAAACTCTATCGGCAATCGGCTCGGCAACTCCATGCGAATTTTTTCCAATGCTTCACCGAAAGCGATCAAAACCTTGATCGGTCGCCCGAATCGCTCGGCCAAAGGAGCAAACGACTCCTTTTTAGGACGTCCGCCGAAAAGAAGAATCACGTCTCGACGGAAGGAGTCCAGAGCAGTGTGAGTTGCCACCATGTTTGTGCTTTTTGAATCATTATAGAACGCAACACCACTGAGCTCACCCACGAATTCGATGCGATGTTCGACGGGCTGTGCCGTACGGAGAGCTTGGCGAATGGCCGGCATATCGGCGCCGAATTGCCGGGCGGCGGCGGCGGCGGCCAGCGCGTTCAATTCGTTATGACGTCCTACGAGCGGGAACTCCTCGCGTTTCAGAATCACTTCATCTTGCGCGCTGCAGCGACACATGAGTTGAAGTGAAGTCGTCCAGAAATCCAACGCGTCGCTTGTGCCGAAACGTATCTTGCGGGCGGGTAATGACGATTCAAAACTCCGAATCCACTCGTCCTCGCCATTCAAAATCGCAACGCTGTCGGTGTCTTGGTGGAGCAGCAATCGAGATTTCAGGTCCGCATAGGTTGCCATATCGCCGTGGCGATCCAGGTGATTCTCGAAAAGATTAAGCAGCACGGCAACGCGCGGTTTCAACCGGTGACATCTCTCAAGTTGAAAGCTGGATACTTCGACCACGAACACGCGATCCTTGTTTGCCGGAAGGAGATCGCTCCACGCCTGTCCGATATTCCCGGCAGTCATTGCGTCCCGGCCGGCCTGTTTGAGCATCGCCGCGATCAAATGCACCGTTGTGGTCTTCCCGTTCGATCCGGTCACTCCGATCCATTGTCCGTCCCAGACTTCCGCGGCCAGCTGCAACTCCGACCAAACCGGAACGGCTTTGCAGCGCCAGATCTCGTGCAGCGATGCTGAGAGAACGACACCCGGTGATAAGACAACGAGATCAAACGGTTCCGCGGCAACTCGGTGATGACCGCCGGCTTCCACTTCGACGCCTTCGCTCTGCAGCTCCTCAATTGCAGAGCGTAGCGCCTCAAAGGGTTTGATATCCGAGACCAGCGCACGCCCGCCGAGCCGATGGACGAGTCTCGCGGCGCCGATCCCACTGCGGGCCATTCCGATTACGGCCACCCGCTTTCCGGTCAAGTCGAGGGACATTCAGCGAACCTTGAACATTGTGAGGCTTACCAGAACCAACAGAACCTGCACAATCCAAAATCGCACGACCACTTTCGACTCGTGCCATCCCAACTGCTCGAAATGATGGTGTAACGGCGCCATGAGAAATACGCGCCGCCCCTCACCGTATTTTCGTTTCGTATATTTGAAGTAGAGACGCTGAATGATAACGCTCAACGCTTCCACCACAAAGATTCCCCCGATAACGATCAGGAAGAACTCCTTCTTCAACAAAATGGCCATGGTTCCCAGCGCGGCCCCCAGCGCCAGCGCTCCAGTGTCCCCCATGAAGACCTGAGCCGGATAACCGTTGAACCAGAGAAAACCGAGTCCGGCACCGAGCAGCGCTGAACAGAAGATGGCCAATTCGCCGGCGCCGTCCAGATAAATGATGTTGAGATAGGAGGCGAATTTGATGTTGCCGGTAACGTAGCTCATGGCGGCAAACGCCGCCGCCGAAATGGACGTTACGCCGATCGCCAGCCCGTCCAGTCCATCGGTGAGATTGACGCCGTTCGACGTGCCGGTGATAACGAGAATAACCATCAGGGGATACAATGCACCGAAATTGAACATCACGTTCTTGAGGAATGGCATCGTCGTTGTCGTGACGCGAGCGGCGAAGTTCAGTCCGAAGAGAGTCGGGTAAGCGAGGACAAACGTGGCCACCAAACCGCCGAGTGCCAATTGACCGATGATCTTGTACCTTGCAACCAATCCTTTCTTCTTTTTCCGAATGGCCTTCAAATAGTCGTCGAGAAAACCGACGGCGCCCATCCACAGAAAGGCAAGCAGCGTAAGAAGCACGTAGAAATTGGTGAGATTCGCGAACAACAAGGTGGGAACGGCCACCGCCACGAGAATCATCAATCCGCCCATGGTCGGCGTTCCGGACTTGATCAGATGTGTCTGTGGACCGTCGCTGCGGATCTCCTCCCCGATTTGATGTTCGCGGAGTTTGCGGATCATCCACGGTCCGATGACGAACGATATCACCAGCGCAGTGAGCGCCGCCGCCGCCGAACGAAACGTGATGTATCGGAACAGATTTGCGCCGATCAACACGTCTTTCAGTGGAAGAAAAAGATGGTAGAACATCAGTGGAAGACCTGCTTGAGCCGATCCACGATTCGTTCCATCGTCATACCGCGCGATGCCTTGACTAAAACCACATCACCGCACTTCACAAGGTCTTCAATTCCACCCTCAAAATCGGCGGTGTTTTCGATCCAATGTACTTTGGCCCGTACCTGAAGCGCAGCTTCAGCGGCCAGCTTCGACAAGGGACCCACAAATATCGCCACGTCTACCGAGTATGACGCAATGTCCTCTCCAAGTCGCTGATGCTCGCGCTCGGCGAACGATCCGAGCTCCAGCATGTCGCCCAGAATCGCCACTCGCCGCTGACCGTGGACGAGTGAGAGCGTGTGTACTGCGGCTCTCATGCTGGCCGGATTGGCGTTGTAGCTGTCATCTATCACAGTGATATCGTTCAAGCGGATCACGTCCAGTCGTCCGCGTGCGCTTCGATGTTCGCTGATGGCGTGCACACAATCGGTGAACGGGACATCGAAACTCCGCGCAACGGTCAGTGCGGCAAGAGCGGTGAGCGCCGCCGCTTGCCCGGGAATTCCGATCTCTACCGACTGTTGATCGAACGTGAATTGTGCGCGGCCAAGCCGATCGTATTTCAATTCACTCGCCGCGAAGTGTCCGCCCGTCCAGTTTTCGGGAGCGGGAG
This sequence comes from bacterium, assembly GCA_018812265.1. GTDB lineage: Bacteria > Electryoneota > RPQS01 > RPQS01 > RPQS01 > JAHJDG01. The sequence goes on from JAHJDG010000158.1 coordinate 6,914, forward strand.
AGAAAGCATAGCCGATTTTTGCAGTACACGCGGATGATTGGATAACGCAAAGGGAGTCGTCCGTCGGCACAAAGGCGAATCCCTGATCGGAAACATAGTCGTAGAGCTGACCCTTTGTTTCCGCCACGGCCTCGATGCTGCCGAATCCTTCGAGATGAGCACTACTGATGGAAGTAACCAGCCCGTGTGTCGGCCGGCAGATTTCGCACAACTCGCCGATCTCCCCTGTGTAGGATGCTCCCATTTCCACCACGGCCATATCGAGATCGGTTGGAAATGCCAGAAGAGTCAGTGGAACACCGATCTGGTTGTTGAGATTGCCTGTGGTCCCGCCGACCCGAAAGCGAACGGCGAGCAGGTGCACAATCAGATCCTTGGTCGAAGTCTTGCCGTTGCTGCCGGTGATCCCGATGAATGGATACGTGCATCTCGAGCGCCATACTCCGGCGGCATGTGTGAGCGCTGCCGTCGTGTCGCGCACGCCGATCATTCTCGCGCGAAGCGATTGAGCGGCCGACGATCTCTTCCGGTTCGCGTCCACCACGATCGCTTTTGCGCCCCGCTCAAGCGCATCGGGGACGAAATCATGCCCATCACGTTGGGCGCGCAGTGCCCAGAAGGTGTCGCCCGCTTTTATCGTGCGCGTGTCAATCGAGATCGGACCCAGCGGCATGTCATGGGGCAGATCAGGCGCATCAGCCCCCAGCGTATCACAGAGCCAGCCGATGGTAGGCAGCGTCACGACCGATATCCTGCGTTCGCGAGCCACTCCATCGCCACCGCGTGATCGTCAAATGGATAACGCACGCCCTGAATCTCCTGATATGTCTCGTGGCCTTTGCCGGCGATGAGCACGATATCCCCGTCGCAAGCTTCGGCCAGAGCAATCCCAATCGCTTCCCGCCGATCCACGCTTCGAACATACGCGGCATTATTCGGTAACCCCGCCACCATGTCGTCAAGGATGATTTCCGGGTCTTCGTCACGCGGATTATCACTGGTAAGAACCAAGAAATCACTGAACCGCTGCGCCGTCGCGGCCATCAGCGGACGCTTGCCGCGATCGCGATTTCCTCCCGCGCCGATTACCGTGAGCACGCGGCGATGTTCGATGTCGCGTAATGCCGTCAGGATCTTCTCCAATGCGTCCGGCGTGTGAGCATAGTCCACGATCACCGTGAACGGAGATGAAGACGGAATGATTTCCGCCCGGCCCCGCACGGATTTCGCCTTTTTCAGCGCGGACTGTGTCTCCGCAAATGGAATTTGCAGCGCGTCGGCGGCGGCGATCACGGCCAGAGCGTTGTACACGTTGAAACGGCCGATCAGCGACGTTTCGATCTCTGCCGATGCGGACGGTGAAGACAGCAAGAAACGGAGTTTGTTGCGATGAAGCGCAATCGAGGAAGCTCGATAGCCCGCGAGCCGTTCAAGGGAATAGGTTGTGGTTCGCGCTTGCGCGGCCGACAGAAAATGCTCGATTTCAGCGTCATCCGCATTGAGAATGGCATAACCGTCGGGCCTCTGCTCCCGGAAGAGTCGCAGCTTCGCTTCGCGATACGCTTCCCAGCTCTTGTGATAATCGAGGTGATCGCGCGAAAGATTGGTGAAGATCGTCACCTGAAACGGGAGTTTCCACGTTCGTTCCAGGTCAATCCCGATGGAAGTTGCCTCCATCACGACGTGGCTCGTTCCTTGCTTGCGCATTCTTAAGAAGTATGCAGCCAAGTCAGGCGCTTCCGGAGTGGTGCGGGCCGTATCGAGTTGTTCGTCGTTCGTATGAACTCCCAGCGTGCCGATTAATCCCGCGCGAATTCCCGTTTCCTGCAGAACGTGCCGCAAAAGCGAGGCTACGGTGGTCTTGCCGTTGGTTCCCGTCACGGCGATCAGCGTGAGCACTTGTTCGGGGTGGCCGTAGAAGCTCCACGAAAGCTCCGCCAGAGCCTTTCGGGCATTCGGCACGATCAGAACCGGAACTGGCAGCGCGTCAGGGAGTGATTCGCAAACAACGCCGGATGCTCCTCGTCGAATCGCATCCCCAATAAAGGCGGTTCCGTCGGCAGCCAAACCGCGCATGGCCACAAACAAACTTCCGGTTGTTACGCGCCGCGAATCGAATTCCACCGAACGAACTACCGGATTGCCTTCCCCGCGAATCGTGCAGTTCGTCAATTCACGCGATAATTCGCGGAGAGTCGGCAGATGATCCATTTCTACGTCTACCGCCTAATCACCGATTCCCAGCAGTTCGCAAGCCGTTCCGGCTGGCACCAGAGTTCCCGCTTGCGGCGTTTGCGCCAAGACGATACGATTCCCGGCGATTCGAAAACCAAGTTTCGACCGCGAGAGTGTTTGCATTGCCTGCCGCATGGAGAGTCCCTCAACGAACGGGACCGCCACCAGTGACGTGTCGCCCGGCGAGTGAGAAACGAACGCCGCCGACCACGATGCGTCGGGTCGGGGAGCGTCCTCTTGGTTTTCCGGCGATTCGTCCTCCGGCTTCGAGTGCGTACTGTCTGGCGGCTTCTTTTCCGTATCCCAGACGGGAACGCGAGGGAATTCGTCCGGTCGAACCGCGATGATCCGTTCGGTAATTTGCCTGAACACCGGCGTGGCAACGACGCCGCCATAGTACTCGCCTTGAGGATCGTCCACCACGACGAAGAGTACATAACGCGGATTGTCGGCCGGGAGGATACCGATGAATGACGACACGTAGCGGTCGGTGTAGTATGTTCCCTTACTGAAGTCCACCTTGTGAGCGGTACCCGTTTTCCCGGCCACCGGCACGCCGGGAATGCGTGCGGCCATCGCCGTTCCGCGCTCCACGGCCGTCCTCAACATGGAAAGCAGAGTCTGGGCAACGCTCTCCGACACCACTTGCCGAATGCGCTGAACCGGATATTCCTGAATCTCGCCAGAAGGCGAAGTAATTGAGCGTACGATGCGAGGCTTCATGAGATTGCCGCCGTTGGCAAGACATGCAAAGGCCATCGTCAGCTGGAGAGCCGTGCAGGAGATTCCTTGTCCATAGGCAAGCGTAGCTTGTGTTGATCCCGACCAATCTCGGGATTGGGGCGACGGTATGACTCCCGCTTGCTCACCGGTCAGTCCGATCATCGTCTTGTTGCTGAATCCGAACGCCCGCAGTTTGTCGAATGTCTCGGCGCGGCTGAAGTGCATGGATACCTTTGCCGCTCCGATGTTGGAAGAATAGGCCAATACCTCCTCGAGCGTGAGTTCGCCGTGAGGGTGCGAGTCGTGGATGATTGCTCCCGGCACGCGGTACGATCCGTTCTCGCAGAAAATCCGCGTGGACGGATGCATGCGACCGGTTTCCAGCGCCCGGGCCAGCGGAACGATTTTCAGAGTCGAACCCGGTTCGTAGACGTCCGTGATCGGCCAGCAGCGGCGATAGTCGGCCGATGCATCACCGGGGAAATTCGGATCGAAGGCGGGCAACGTAGCCAGCGCGAGAATATCACCGGTTTGGGGATCAACGAGTAGCGCGGCGGCCCGAAGGAATCGTCGGGCGGCCAAACCCTCACGCAGTCCGTTTTCGACGATCGTCTGTAATTGCAGGTCAATCGTAAGATTCACGTCCGATCCGCGCGGGATGGCGGATTGCGCGGACACCACGGCGGGATTCGCCCGAAACGCGTCAACAATGCAGCGTTCCTTCAGAATTTCGCCCGAAAGTTCTTGGTCGAGCATGGCCTCCACGCCTTCGACGCCCTGACCTCCGCGGTTCGTGAAACCCAACAAGACGGAAGCGCTCGATCCGCACGGATACGCTCGACGCGGCTCCTCATCGAATTGCAGACACTCGAATCCCAACTGCTCGATCTGAACCTTGGCGATCCAGTCCACCTTACGGGCCAGGTACACGAAGGATGTTGACGCCAACTTCGTTCGCAGGTCCCGTTGCGGACGATTTAAAGTGCGGGCGACTTCGTCGGCCACTCTGTCCAAGTCTGTTCCGGGGGTCGGACGGAATCCGACCGCATACGTGAGCGGTAGCGTGACCGCCATCGGGACCCCATGACGGTCGCGAATCTCGCCACGGCTCGGCCGGCGGTCCTTGACCAGGAAGAATTGCCGCAGCGCCATGCGCTTCCAGTCTTCGTGCTGAAGGATCTGAATCTGCACGAGGCGCGTCGCAAACGCGATGAGCAAGACGGAAAAAAGGACGATCAGGAATCGCTCCCGACCGGTTTTTCGGTGCAGCCTATTCATCGGGCAGCATCCGCTGCAGTTTGGCCTGCCGTCGCGCCGCATCGTTCAAGGCGGTTGCGGGGATCACGAACCGCTCCGATTGACCGGCAATCATTTTCCATTTGCGGGTGTCCTCCGCCCAGCGCGTGACTCGAGCGTAGGAAGATTCGACTTCGATCTGGCTCGATAAATGCAGAATCTCGGTATTCAGATTCGCAATTGTCGCCCGATTCCGCCCCACTTCCCAGACCAGACGATCGTGAACGAGATTTCGCCATGCAACGGCCGCCGCCAACAGGCCGAACAGCAAAATGACGGCGCACAGTCGAAGAACCGGAGCTTGCCGTCGCAAAACGCGGGGAAGTCGTCGCGGGCGGTAGAATTGTGAATCGTGCGTGGCGATACTATGAGCCATGATCGGAGACACTACTGAATGCGTTCAAGGGCTCGCAGCTTTGCACTGCGCGCGCGGGGATTGCGGCCGATTTCTTCGTCCGTCGGAACGATGGGCTTCTTTACGAGGAGTCGCCCGGCCGGCGTTTGCTCGTGATTTATCGGGAGACCGAGGTCCGATTGCGGTGGAGCCGCCTTGTCTCGCATGAAGGTCTTCACTCGACGGTCTTCCAGAGAATGATAGCTGATCGCCACCAGCCGGCCTCCCGGACGGAGCAGGCTCCAGGCCGCGGCCAGTCCCTGATCCAGTTCCTCCATCTCGCGATTGACGGTGATCCGCAACGCCTGAAAGACTCGCGGCAAGCTTTTATGACGGGTGGCCGGTACGGCCCGCGAGATAACTTCCGCAAGTTCGCCGGTTTCTCGAATCGGACTCCGCTGGCGCGCATGGACAATCGCCCGGGCGATTCGCCGCGCCTGTGGATCCTCCCCGAATTCGCGCAGAATACGGGTCAGTTCCCGCTCATCGAGCCGCGAGAGCAGTTCGGTTGCCGTCTCGCCTTCTTCGGGATCCATCCGCGAATCCAGCGGCCCGTTGACGGAATAGCTGAAGCCGCGATGAGGCGTGTCCAATTGATGCGAAGATATCCCCAGATCCATGAGAATCCCCGCCGCTCCGTCGTCCAGCATCGGGCGAAGGAGAGTGAGAACCTCGGAGAATCGGCAATGGAGCACATGCACAGGGGGGGGGAAGGTCACTCGGCAGTGAGCAACGGCCTCACGGTCGCGGTCACATCCGATCAAACGGCCTCTTCCGGCCAGCCGGGAACAAATGAGGCGGCTGTGTCCACCGCCGCCGATCGTCAGATCTGCATACACACCTTCCGGATCCCAAACCAGCAGAGCAACGGCCTGCTCTGCGAGTACTGGAGTATGGAACTCCGATGGTGGTATCTCGCCTCGAGGATTCGTGGTGGTGTCTGGCGAAAGAGATTCCCGGAAGGGCGGTCGGCTGGAGCGGGTGGGATGACTATCCGCCCATTCATGCCGCTTGGACTTTTGAACGGAAGTTGCTACCTTATCGGAGCGAACCTCCGACGGTGTAAAAGCAGAGGCCCCCGCAGCCCGTCTGCGGCCGGGCTGCGGGGTGATCCGCCTACGGGCGGATGGCGCTGAACCTATGAGTCGGGATCACTCCCCCCTCCGGAATTTTGTCCGGTCGGGCAAGCGATCCTCGAATGTCAGTGGGCAGGGTAGGGAGGCGGTCAAAATCAAGGACGATCTGGCGGCAACCGCGCCGCTGAAAATGAGCTAAAATCTCCTCAAGCTGATCGAACTCGGCGCGGTGGAGCTCCCCGGACAGGGCAATGGTCACGCTCCGTGGCGATTCAAGTATGTGTGCGTGTAAGCCCATCGCTATGCCTTCGGGTGCTGGTCAATGAGCCGTTTCCATGCATCCCCGGGGGTAAGGGCCTGAGTGCGGCGGTATTCTTCAAAAGCCCGGGCATCCCAGATCACAAAGTGGTTCCAACGACCCATGAATACCACCTCCCGCCCGATCCCGGCGGCCTTGAGGAGGCTCTGGGGAACCGTAATTCGACCCTGACTGTCAAATTGCCGATAGGCCGCTTCGCTCAGAAGGGCCGTGTCACGGGCTAAACTGTCCGAGGAGGCGAATCCCAGAACGTCGGAGTCGGCCTTCTCCCAGACCGCATTGAAACGATGAAGGGGGAATACATTCAGGAAGTTGGAGCTCCCGGGCGTCAGGATGACCATCCCGTCACTTTCCGGGGGAAGAGCATGGCGATAGTCGGCGGGAACGGAGAGCCGCCCCTTATCATCAATGACTCCGGGGAAGTGTCCGAGGAAAGGTAGACCGGCTTTCGTGGGCATCTATGCCACTTTCTTCCAATTTCAGGGAATGCACACCAAAGATAGGAGGAACTCTCTCCATTGTCAAGTGGATTCTCACATCCTCGTCCATGTCATGCGGTGATATAACATTTTGCATGGTCGTCAGATAGCAAAATTGCCTGGGCATAACTCTCAAACTTCTCCATCCAGGGGAGGACTCCTCTCTCTTAGACCTCCTTTCAACATGGAGCTATCCGCACGAGAATACCCTGCAGGAGTGATCTCGCACATAACAACCTGTCCTCTCCACCTTCAAATCCAACGAGGTTTACTGACATGAGTAGGTGGATGCTTATCCTTTTTTGTCTGGCTCTGTTGTTTTTCGGCGGATGCGGTAGCGACGACGATACTCCCCCTCCCCCGCAATGGAACCTGAACCGGCTCTGGCCAACGGGCACGAATCCCGTTCCGTCGCCGGCGGGCGATGGTGTCTTGTTCCTGCAGGAAGAGGAACCCGCCGGACTGTACCTGCTCCAGAGCGGCGCCGTCGTGCTTGTCAATCCGTCCGGTCCCGCCATCCGGGCCGACTACGCGTGGTGCGCCGACGGAACCCGTTTCGCGTTTTCCAGTCCCGGCGTCCCCGGTGAAGGCGATGCAGGGATCTATGTCGCACAGGTCGCTTCCCCGACCGTCCACGAGAAAATCTGGGATCACGGTTCGCACCCGAGGTTCCTTCCCGGCAATGAAGGTCTGGTCTTTGCCGGACCGGAAGATGGCAGCGATTCGGAGGGGCTGTGGCTGTACAGCTTCACCTCTGAGACGCGGACTCGGCTGGCCGTGGAAGGAGTCAGTCCCGTCGTCTCACCCAGCGGACTGAAGATCGCCTATCTCATCCCCGGGGATCGCTTCGGCAGAATCATCGTGGTTTTAAACCGTACTTCGGCCGCCCGCGACACCCTCCCCGGAACCGTCCTCCGCTGCACCTGGCTGGGGGATTCCGAACGTCTGATTCAGGAACAGGGGATAGAAGGTGTACAGGAACTCTATTGGGTAAGAGTGGGTAGTGGCGCACCAGCTCTAATCGGACCGGGCACCTACCCGGCCGGATTGGGTGCCGGTCAGGAGTTCGTATATGCCGGTTTCGACGGGGATCGCCTGGCGGGTCTCTTCATCACCACACCCGCTGGATCACCCGCGCGCGTCTCCGCAACGGGAACCCGGCCATCTTCCGCCGCACCCAATCGCATTCTGGCTCAGGACAGTCTGGGCGTTTTCGAACTGACGCGCTGAACGCCGATGCAATCCACAAACGAAGCGCCCCGCCATTGGCGGGGCGCTTCGTTTCACGTGCAACAGAAAGACGCTAATAGCTGGTGATTACATAGGGTTGCTCATCGGCTTCGCCGGTCACGAACCGGCGAACGATATCAAGTTTCGCGTTTTTGGTCTCGTCGGGCGAGCCGGAGAAGATCACGCGGCCTTCATGCAGCATCACGATGCGATCCGAGATCTTGTAGGCCGAAACCATGTCGTGCGTTACCACGATTGTGGTCACGTTGAGTTTCTCGTTCAGATGCAAGATCAAATCGTTGATGGAATCGGCCGTAATCGGATCGAGTCCGGTCGTCGGCTCGTCGTACAAGATATAGGAGGGCTGCATGGCGATGGCTCGGGCCAGCCCCACTCGTTTCTTCATGCCGCCCGAAAGCTCCGCGGGTTTGAGCTTCTGCGTGCCTTCCATGCTGACCATCGTCAGGCATTCCCGAACCCGCAGTGCGATTTGCGCTTCGCTCATCTCCGTGTGCTGACGCAGCCCCAGCGAAACATTCTCGGCCACGGTCATCGAATCGAACAAGGCCGCGCCTTGAAAAAGCACGCCGAATTTCTTGCGGATCTCATAGAGTTCCTTGCGCGGCGCGCCGGTAATCGCATGCCCATCCACCGTGATCGTGCCTTCATCCGGCACCAACAGTCCCACCAGATGTTTCAGCAGAACCGATTTTCCGCAGCCCGACTGCCCGATGATCGTGATGGATTCGCCCGTTGCGATGGACAAATCCACGCCTCGCAAAACGGGTTTCTCAGCGAATGACCGACGGATGCCGCGTACCTCAATCATCTCAGAATCTTGCCCAAAGTTGCTCGTGACGATCAGAACAGCATGAGAGCCAACAGGAAATCAATCACCAGAATGGTCAGGCAACTCCACACGAACGCCGTGATTGTCGCCATACCGACGCCTTCCGCTCCGCCCTCGGTGCGGAATCCGATATAGCAACCCAGAAGCGAAGCGGAGAGTCCGAAAAAGACCGACTTCAAGAGGCCGGCGAAGACGTCGTATAGTTTAAAAAAGTTGGGAATGAGTCCCCAGAACTGGTTGGGCGTCATTCCCAACAGCACCGTGCAGACGAACGATGCGCCCATCATAGCGATGAAGATCGCTTGGGCCGTGAGCACCGGCATCATCACCGTCATGGCCGCTACGCGCGGCACGGCCAGATAGCGCACGCTGGAGATCGCCATGGTTTCCAGCGCGTCAATCTGCTCCGTAACCTTCATGGTTCCCAATTCGGCCGCGATGGAAGCCGACACGCGGCCCGCAATGATCAGCGCCGTGAGCACGGGGCCCAGTTCCAGCACAACTGCCTTGAAGGTGCCGGGCCCGATCAGCTCATACGGTAAATACCCCTCAAACTGGTAATGGCCCTGCCACCCCGATACGGCACCCGTGAACAATCCTACCAGGAGCACCAGCGGCAGACTCTCCACTCCCAGCGTGACGCATTCCTGGATGAAGAGCGCGCGCTCGCGAAACACGCCGCCGATTTCCGAGACCACCCGACCGACGAGCTGGCCGAAACGGCCCAATTCGGCCGCAAACTCCACCGTGCGTCGGCCGAGTTGGCTGACGACGGTTAGCGCGGGATTGTGAAGGGGAGGACGCAAGGAAGGATTAGTATTCAGATCCGATAGAGAAATAGTATCGTGGTTTGGTGGTGGATACGCCGTCCGTGGCCCAGGCGACGTCCCAGCGGAGAACAAAGAATCCGAGCCACGTCCGCATCCCGAAACCATAGGCGGTTTGAAGATCGTACAGTCGCCGCCGGCCTACCGTGTCTACGGCGGTGAGCTTGAAGCGCTCGTCATCCCAGGCGGCGCCGACGTCGGTGAAAAGAACACCTCGAATATTATAAAGCGCGAGGGGAAGCGGCCAGCGCATTTTCATATATTGAATGAGCGGGAACCGGAACTCCTGATTGACGAGAAAAAAGCGGTTGCCGGTTCCGCGATCCTCGAAATAATCCCCGCCGCGGAACGGGGTGATGAAGCTGGAGAAATAGAAGTCGTCAATCGCGTCGGGGATTTCGTTGTTTTCGAATCGCCGGTTGATCCAATTGTCCACGCCGCCCAAGAAGAAGTTCTGCGGTTGAGGACCGCCCGACAATCCGGCGGTAGCCCGCGAAGCCCACGAGTAGCTGCTTCCGAGCCGGAAGTAGCTTCGGATGTCTCCCTTGAGCGTATAGAACTCGGCAAAGGGCCGGTTCGCGGGATCGTTTTCTCCGAGGATCGGACTGTACGCGTAGGAGAAACGGTATCGCGATCCGTTGACCGGGCCGGTGGAACCCCAGAGCACCGTGTCATGGATGTACCCGAGCTCGGGAAGCAGCACTCGCCGCCGGGCTTTGGCTCGATAGTCCTCGACGGGGTAGCCGTGCCATTCCGAACGATCAATCGCGTATCCGCCGACGTTCAACTCAGCCCGGTTGTACTTGTTGAACGGATAGGACAGATTCAGTTCGACCTGAACGGTCTGATCGCGGAGATTCCCCGCATCCAGATAGTACACGTAGCGGAATAGCCCCAAGCCGTAGTTGATCCGTCGCGGCAGGTAGAAGTACTGTGCGGAAAAGTTCGTGTTGTCGAGATTATTGAAGTCGTAGTAGAGATCGGTGTTGATAAAGATGAGCTGATCGCCGAGCACGTCCGAGAAGAGAATTTGGCCCGTTCCCTGCGCTCCGAAAAACGAGCTGTAGGCCGCCGTCGCATACACGAAATCGGGAGTGAACTTCACTCGGTACTTCTTGCTGAAGAATCCACCGTTTGCCTGACGAGTCGTCTGAGTGTCGGCCATGACCCGCTCACGGACGTCCCCGTCCATCCCGCCGGATTCGGCGAACACGTAGCGCGCGTAGGGGCGATGGTTTTCATTCCGGATCTCGACCGTGGGCGCTTCTTCCCTCTCCCTTTCCGTTTCCTCCATCTGAGCCGGCTCGGGCGAACCGTGCAGCCGGAAGTTGGTGGGTTGGAGAGTCAGCGCCGGAAGATCCGTCGCGTTCTTGACCAGATAGACGTCAAACCCGCCTTCGTACAACGACGTGAACACCAGCCGCTGAGTATTCAGCGAATGGCTGGGCTGCGTGCAGCCGGTCAGGCAATTCGTGATGGCCTCGATGTCGTGAGTCTCGAGGTTGTGCCGATACAGGTTGTAGATACCGTTGGCATCCGAAGTGTAGATCAGATTGCGACCGTCCGGCGTGAAGGTGGGCGTCCGCTCATTGGCCGGGCTGAAGGTGATGCGTTCGGCGCGCTCGTCTCCCAATCGCAGCAGATAAATATCCGTCTGGCTGTAGTCAAGCTGCCAGAGTTTCAGCGCCGGATCGTAGCCCCGAACGCGCACCGAGTCGCGACGGTCGGAGACGAAAGCCAGTTGCTTCGAATCCACCGACCACACCGGATCATCATCGGAAAACACGTCGTCCGTCACCTGCACCGGCTTCTTGCTCTCGAGATCGTAATAGTAAATATCGGACTGACCGCCGGTGAGACCCACAAACGCGATCTTGGTTCCATCGGGAGACCAGGAAGGATTGAACACTCCGTCGAGATCGAGCCGCAGCCGTTTGACGACTTTCCGTTTTTTCACGTCGAGGATGTTCACGGCGTCTCGCCGCCCGGCCTTCGAGGCGAAGGCGATCTTCTTCCCGTCGGGAGACCAGGAAATGCGCGCATCGAGCCACTTCAATTGCTCAAAGTCGCCGCTTCGCTCGCCGCGCAACAGCCGGAGCAGTTTCCCGCTGTCGAGGTTCAAGAGCCACACGTCGAAGAAATCCGTCCGGTCGGACAGAAACGCGACGTACATTCCGTCGGGAGAAATGGCGGCGCCGTTGTTGACGAAGTTTTTCCATTCGCGGTGATCGGTCAGGCGCTCCGCGAAATCGGTGGGCGGTTGCAGGTCGCTCACGCTGGGCCAGTAGATGCGTCGCAGCCAGTTCTGCCACTGCCGGTTGAAATCCTCCCGGTCCACTCCGATCGCGGCCATGATCGCCCGTTCGACGTCGCGGGTGTTCTTCACCTTGCTCACGAACTCGCCGACCTTCTCCGCCCCGTATTTGCGGTCGAGATAATAGAACACCGACTGACCGCCCTTGTAGGCGAAGTACCCGCCCAGTTCGTCGAGCGGCGGAAGGTAGCCGGAAATCGTGGCGTCGCGCATGAACATGTCGGCTTCCACGTCCCAACCGTGGCGCGATTCGTATTCGGCCAGACCTTCGGTAAACCACAAGGGTATGTTCGATGTGGTTGCACCCATCAGGATGGATTGAAATCCTCTCCCGTAAAACATCCGAAGGTTGACCGCGTGGGTGACCTCATGATGAACGACGTGGCGGAACGCTTCGTAGTTGCCCGTGAACGGAATCACCACCCGGTTCTTGAGAAACTCCGTGAATCCCCCCACCGACTCGTCTGTAATCTGCAAGGTGACGTTGGTCTGTTGGAAGTTGTTGTGCGAGCGATAGGCGATGATCATAATCCGCCCTTCGAGGCTCCAGTGCCAGTGATCTTCGAGTTGCCGCAGGGCAGCCTCGGCGGTCTCGGCGGTGAACTCCGCGATCCGCTCTGAGCCTTTGTCGAAGTACACGTCAAAATGCTCCGATTGGATGTATCTCCAATCGAAGCCCTCATATTGCACCTTATTCTTGCCGAATCCCTGCGCCCAAGCCGTCCCGGTCAGAAGGATCAAGGCGAGCAGGACTATGATGAATTGTTTCATGACGGTTTCCCACGACCCCAGCGGATCACGAGCCTCTCTACATCGAAGCAAACGGTCGAATCCAACGTCAAGAGCGTTCCCATATACTAATAAGCCCACAGCAAGTGTCAAGTTCCCCTGCGAGCAGATACGCCCCGAAGCATGGCTTCAGGGCGTTTGCCACATCTATGGAACAAGGCAAAGCAAAATCGTCTTGGATTCGCCTACGATGGCCCCAAGACCTCGTCCACCATCGCCAGTAACTCTTCGGTTTTAATAGGTTTGGTGAGGTAGTTGTAGGCTCCCTCTTTGATGACCTGCACGGTATCTTCGATCTTGGGATAGCCGGTGAGGATTACGATGGTCGCATGTGGATCAACAGTGCGAATCTCACGGAAAACATCTATCCCGCTGACACCACGCAACTTAACATCAAGAAATGTGAGACCGGGAGCCTTCTCGGTATGAATCTTGACGGCCTCTTCACCGGTTATGGCAGTAATAACATCATAGCCCGCTGCCTGCAACAGGTCGGCCATGACTTGGAGGATCATCTCGTCGTCATCCACCACGAGAACCGTTCGTGATCTCGGCCCCGTCTCCGAAAGCTTCTGTTTTTCAATATTTTGCTTGATCTCTTCGACGTTTCTGGCATCGTACAAGCGCCAGCCGCGCCAGTCTCGCCGGACCTTTGTGATCAGCCCTTCTCGCTCCCACTTGAAAAGAGTTGACTTAGAGATCTGGAGCTGCTCACAGACCTCCTTGGAAGAGTAGAACTTTCCGTCGCTCATGGCAGTCTTGGTAGTTTGCATGTTCGGAAACTATATTAACTATAGTTCAATATACGGAGGGCATCATCGAAAGTCAAGTGATTGCGAGGAATTTTGATGGGGCAACGAAACCGGCCGAGGACGGAGTCAGTGGATATTCCAGAGGCAAAAGTACCCTTATTCCGGCTTCTTGTCCTTTTGCTTGGGTTCTTCGCCGCGCAATCCCTCTTTGAACTCACGGGCTCCCCGTCCGAGTCCTCGCATCAGCTCGGGGATGCGTTTCGCTCCAAACAGTAGCAAAACTATGACCACAATGAGAAGTATCTCAAGCCAACCAAAACGCATGACACTCCCGTTTCTTTGACGTGTCAGTAGTGCTCAATCTACGGATTGGCGGATATTAAGTCAAGAGGAGGCATGAAATCACACCTCCTCGAGGATCAGACAAATGATAGAGAGGAATATGCCGTTTCAAGGGGATGAGGACGATGCTACTCGGTAGTAGGCTCGCAGTTCACCCCCCGAAACAGCGCCTACTACAAGGCTGCTATTGGAGGTCGCACCAACGAATTCAAACAGGTCGAATTGTGCCGATAAGGATTTGTAAACTCTGTAGAAAGGTGATCCGGTCAGACTCCAGGTCAAACGCAATTCATCTCCGCTCCGCCAGATGACCACATTATCCGGTGAACCTGACCAGCCATGAATGCGGATCATCCGGTTGCCGTCACGGGAGCTTTCATGTACTCCATCCTCAGGAAGCCATGACTCTTCGCAGGGATCGAAAACCGCGCTGCGGCCCGTATTCGTCGAGGAGGTGTCGAGAGCAAATGCCTCAGCCTTGCCATCGAGATTGCCCACGGCAATGTAGAAATCACCCGCGAATTCTAGAGGTTCCGTTATATCGTCGAAGAGAACCACGTTCGCGAAGTAGGCTCCGGGAGCGGGGAATCCGCCGATCATGTTACCGACCGAACCACGAACGACTTCGCGTAGGACGGTTCCGGGCATTCCCAGCGGCCCGTCCGCCGCCAGAACCTGAATTCGCACTCGACTGTGCGAGGAATCGGGATGGAACGCTGCCACCGCGAAGCTGGCACCACAAAGTACAAACGGCACTTCGGGAGGCGTGAATCGCACCGCCCAGAGAAAACTGTCGGGAGTAGACCAATTGAACTGCTCGGCCGAACCGTCGTCATAGGCCAGACTCTGCCCGCACGAAGGGCCGATGACGAATCCGAATGTGTCGGTAGAGGCGATTTGCGAGTGGCTGTCGAGGGCTCGAATGAAATACACCCATCGTCCGGAACTCAACGAAACGCTGGCGGCGAATTCATTCGGATAGCCGGTGGTGGACATGGCGATGGAATCGTAACCGGTGGCATCGGCAAGGCGATAGAACAGTTTGCCCGTCACCCCCGCGAAATCATCCGTAATCCGTGCCGTGACGACAACGTTACCCGGCTCACCGTCCCCGTGGGGATCGTGTGTTACCGAAGGCGGGGCCGAGTAGCGGATTACGAAGTTCGCGTCCGAGGTATCGCCCGCCGTCGGCACGCTCAGGCTGAAAATCCGAATGCGGGCCTGAGTCGTGGGCGGAGCGCTGACCGGCCACAGCTCATTGCCGTCGTTGATCGCACTTCCGTAGAGAACCGTCCAGCTTCCCGACGGATACGTGCGATTCAGCTCGATTCGGACATTGCCGGAGAATCCGCTGCCGTTCCATTGAATCGTTCCCGACTGGCCGATGTTCCACAATTCCCCGCCGTTCGGAGCGAGAAGGGTCAAAACCGCCGTCTGGGTGATCGAGAAGTTGGCGTCCGAAACGTCCGCGACCGTGGTGTCGCTATCAGAGAGAATCCGTATCCGTGCAGCGGTGGTCGCGGGCCCGGTGACCGTCCAGGAATGAGTGCCGTCGTTGGCCGTTCCGCCGATTACCGTTTCCCAAGCGCCCGTCGGATACGAACGGTTGAGCCGGATGGATACCGTTCCGGTCACGTATTGGCTCGTCCACGTAATGTCCCGCGGACTCCCCGCATTCCATGATTCCGATCCGTTGGGCGAGACCACGGCGATGGACGGCGCACCTCCCACGATTCGACGGACGTCCAAGTACACGGGCAGGTGGTCGGATGCCGCATGAAGCGAATTGGCGATGCTGTCGGGCACGGCCAGATTGGGCGGAGCATTGATGCTGTCGTTGAAGTGGTTGCCGTCGTTGCCGAATTCGTTGTAGCTGCCCGCGATGTAATCCCAACCACCCGGATTGGGGAAGTTGTAGGAAAGAAGCAGGAAATCGAATCGGTC
>JAHJDG010000159.1 GCA_018812265.1 bacterium
ATAATGATCGGAGAAGGTGTTGTTCTGTTCGGGATCGAGAACTTCGAGTAGCGCGGCGGCCGGATCCCCGCGGAAATCGGCCGACATCTTGTCCACCTCGTCGAGCAGGAAGACGGGATTCATGGACGCCGCGCGCTTCATGGACTGAATGATTCGGCCCGGCATAGAACCGATGTAGGTTCGGCGGTGGCCGCGGATTTCCGCTTCGTCGCGAACTCCGCCCAGACTGAGGCGCACGAAGTTGCGGCCCATCGCGCGGGCGATGGAACGGGCCAGCGAGGTCTTGCCGACGCCGGGCGGGCCGACGAGACACAGAATGGGTCCTTTGATTTTTTCGACGCGGGCCAATACGGCAAGATGTTCGAGAATTCGCTCTTTGGGTTTGCGCAGACCGAAATGATCCTCTTCGAGGATTCCTTCCGCGGCGGAGAGATCCAGATTGTCCCGAGTGAGGACCGCCCACGGCAACGAGGCCAGCCAGTCCAGATAGTTTTTAATGACCGACGCCTCGGGGGACATCATGGGCATGCCCTTGAGCTTTTCGAGCTCCTCATCGGCCCGTTCGCGCACGGTCTTGGGCATTTTGGCGCGGCGAATCTTTTTGCGATAGGCGATTACGTCGGAGAAATCTTCGTCGCCTTCTTCGCCCAGCTCTTTCTTGATGACGCGAAGCTGTTCCTGCAGGTAGTAAGTTCGCTGGGAACGGCTGATTTTCTCGCGGACCTGGCCCTCAACCGTGCGTTCGATCTTGAGGATTTCGATTTCCTCCTCGAGCGTCCGGTTAATGAATTGGAACTGTTCGAGGAGATCGCTGCGTTCGAGAGCTTCCTGCTTCTGCGCAATGGACAGCGGCAGATGAGAGACGATGAAGTCGGCGGAGCGCTCAGGATCATTCAGGTTGGACAGCGTGATGAGGACTTCATCGGGAAGTTGACGATTGAGGTTCACGAAATCGCGGAAGCGGCGAACGGCGACTTTCACCTGGGCGCGCGTTTCCAGATTGTCGCTGTTGGCGAGGAGGATCGGCACGGCCCGGGCATCGAAGGATTGGCCGTCTTCGTGGAAAGCGTCGGCGCGGACCCGGTGGAGACCTTCCACGAGCACTTTCACGAGGCCGTTGGGCAGCTTGAGAGTTTGCAGCACACCGGCCACGACGCCGATCTCGAACAGATCGGCGGGCAGGGGATTCTCCTGATTCGAATCGCGCTGCGCGAGGAGGAGAAGGTGTTTGTTACCGGCCATGGCCCGTTCGACGGCGGCCAGCGTTCCGGCCCGGCCGATGAGGAGCGGGAAGATCATCGAGGGGAAAACCACCACGTCACGCAAGGGCAAGACGGGCAGAAAGGGAGTGTCGGGAGCCGACAGAGACTGGGTCATGCAGACTGGAATCGGTTAATGAAAGGGCTCTATTCGGTCAGGGAGAATATACGAAATTCAGCGGGCGTTTGCCAGTTGTTCAGAGCCGGGGAAAAAGAAATCAGGCGGGTCAGTTGCCCGCCTGCCGAAGAACGAACAGGGGGAATCAGATTTCGCGGCGAAGGCGCTTCACGGGGATGCTGAGTTGTTCGCGGTATTTCTGCACCGTACGGCGGGCGATTGGATAGCCTTCGACGGCGAGCATTTCGGCGATGGCCTGATCCGAATAGGGATCGGATTTATCTTCCAAATCAATAATTTCCTGCAGGCGGGATTTGATGACTTTGGTGGAAATCTCCTCGCCTTGCGTGGTTTCCATGCGTTCCGAGAAAAAATACTTGAGCTCGAATACTCCCCACTCGGTTTGCACGTACTTGGCAGAGGTCACGCGTGAAATCGTGGAAATATCCATGCTGATGTCTTCGGCGATGTCCTGAAGGATCATCGGTTTGAGATGATCCTTGCCATGACGGAAGAAACCTTCCTGCCGCTTGACGATGGCGCGCATGGTTCGGAGAATCGTCGTTTGCCGCTGATGGATCGCATTGATGAACCAGCGGGCGCTCTCGAGCTTGCGGGTGACGAACTCCTTCACCTTTTTATCGGAGTTCGCCGAGAGGAACATGTCCTTGTAGGCGGCGTTGATGTGGAAACTGGGAATATTGCTGTCGTTCAGATAGACGACGAAGTCGCCGTCCTCCCCTACGCGCGTGACGACCACGTCGGGGACGATGTAGTTCTGCTTCTCGTCGAAGTAACCCTCGCCCGGCTTGGGATTGAGTTTCTTGACGTCGGTAAACGCCTGTTTGACGTCTTCGAGAGCCACGTCCAGCTTGCGGGCGATGACTTCGAAGCGCTTGTTGAGGAAATCGTCGTAGCATTCGGACAACATGCGGACGGCGAGGAGAACCTTTTCGGGATATTCGTGCTGGCGGAGTTGGAGGAGCAGACATTCCTGGAGACTGCGAGCGGCAATACCGGTCGGATCGAGATGCTGCACGACGGAGAGGATTTTCTCAGCCAGCGGCACCTCGACGTTCAGTTCGCGGGCGATTTCTTCAATCGGGTAGTTGAGATGCCCGTCTTTGTTGATCGAGCCGATAATGTATTGCCCGATGAAGAACTCCTCCGGGGTCAAACGCTGCAGGCGGAGCTGGTCTTCGAGGTGCTCGGCCAGAGTGGGAATGAAGGGACGGGGCGCGTCGGCGAGCTCGTCGGGCACATAGCGAGCGCTCTTGAAGACGTGGTATTCCTCGTCATCGAGGAAATTCTCCCAGTCCACTTCGTCGCTGGATTTCTCTTTGGGAGCAGGCTCCTCATGCTTCTCGGGCAGGGCCGCGTGAGCCTCCTCGTTCTGCTCGTAGGTGGCGGCGGCCGGCTCGGTTTCTACCTCGACCTGTTCCCGGTCCACGATTGCTTCATCTTCGGGCAATTCCTCGAGGAACGGGTTTTCGAGCAGTTCCGCGCGCACGCGCTGCTCCAGTCCCAATAGCGGGAGCTGGATCAGCTCGCTGCGGAGGATCTGTTGGGGCTGGAGGTACTGCTCCAGTCGTTGCCGTAACTCTTGCCGAAGTTGATGCATACGTTTCGTCTCCGAGAGCCGTCAGGGGTTCGTGGTCGCGGCCCGTAGATAAGATAATACGCGAGTCATTGAAAAGCAACGGTGCCGCGACAGGGAGATATGTTGGAAAACGTCAACATTTCCGCGCGCCCGATGTGGCGGGGATCGGATGAGGCCTATTCGTGGTATCGGCCAATTCGTACATTATCTGAAACCGTCCACCAATCGGGGGAAAGCGAGTCAACGGTCGAGACGGAAGGTTTCGCCGAGATAAATGCGGCGGGCCTCCTCGTCGCTGGCCAGGAATTCGGCCGATCCCTCCTTGAGGAGGCGTCCGCTGTAGATCAGATAGGAACGGTCGGTAATGGCGAGGGTTTCGTGAACGTTGTGGTCGGTGATGAGCACGCCGATGCCGCGGGCCTTGAGCGCGATGACGATTTGTTGGATATCGTTGACGGCAATCGGATCAATACCCGCAAACGGCTCGTCGAGGAGCATGAACTTGGGATTGGTCACGAGCGAGCGGGCGATTTCGACGCGACGCCGTTCCCCGCCCGAGAGCTGGAATCCGCGACTCTTACAGACGTGAGTCAGGCGAAATTCTTCAAGCAAGCCGTTCATCCGTTCCCGACGTTCGCGACGGGTAAGCGGCATGAATTCGAGGATGCTCAATAGATTCTGTTCAACCGTCAGTTTGCGGAACACCGACGGCTCTTGAGAGAGATAGCCGATTCCGAGCCGCGCGCGGCGATACATGGGCAAACGGGTAATGGGCCGTTTCCCGAAGAGAATCCGGCCGCCGTTGGGCTTGATGATGCCGGTCACCATGTAAAAGGTGGTGGTCTTGCCCGCGCCGTTGGGTCCGAGCAGGCCCACGATCTCGCCGGTGGCCACGCGAATGGAGACGTCGTCCACCACTTTGCGGCGGCCATAGTACTTGACCAGATTTTCGCCGCGAAGCGTTTGCCCGTGCGCGGTCGGCGCGGGCTCGGCCGATGACGAGGCAAGCGGGACGGTCTCGGTGTTCACTTGCCCTCCGCCTTTCGCCGCTTGCGAATCAACAGCCAGCCGCCGATCACCAGCCCCCAGGCGAGGAAATGAGACACCGTGGCTACGGTTTCGCCCACGTGTTCGCGATTTCCCGAATAGCGGAACTCAATCGTGTGCTCGCCGGGCCGGAGGTAGAGTCCGCGCACGAAGCCATTGACTTTGTAGATGGTTGTTGGGATGCCATTGTCAATTGCTTCCCAACCCGGCGCGTAGTAGGCGTCGCTGAACACCATGAGCGACGCCGTCGGCACGCGCGCGGCGATGCGAACGTAGTCGGTCGAGTAGCTCGTGATCGTGGCCGTTTTATCGGGGTGCGGAATGGACGGCCCGGGCAGTGGTTTTTCCAGCACGGCCATGTAGTTCCAGAGGAAATTTGGTTGTGTCAGGCGACGAATGGTTTCAGCGCGGTCGGGAATCACGATGACTGAATCCACGAAATAGACGCGGTTCAGCGCCTGCGGATTGCGATACAAGAGCTGGCGGGCGGCGGGGTCCTGCCCGACCAGTTCGAGATGGAGGACGTCGGGGAGCTGTCCTTCGGCCACGAAATATTTGCAGTTCATGGCTGAGAAGAACGGCACATTGAGCGGAGCGCGGCGGTCGGGGCCGCTATAGAAGACGTTGTCCACGAGGTCCTGATAGCTGCGCATCTTCGCTCCGTGATAGCCGCCCAGCGAAGCGATGTTCCAATACGCCCAGCGGTTGTCCTGCATCAGATTCCCGACCGGCATCACGCGGAAGACGGTGGTGTCCTGGCGGAGCGTTTGAACGATGCGATTCGGTTCGAGAGACGTCAGGGTGCTGCCGGACGGTTGGGGATCGAAAAACGATCCGGAGAACCGTCCCAGATCAATGACCGTGATGAGGAGAATCACGGCGAGAAACACGTTGGACTTGATCTTGCCCGTGATTTTCAGCCAGCAGAAGCCGAAGGCCAGAGAAAGCCAAAGAAGCGAGAGCAGAAGGTCGGTGCGCAGCATTCCCCAGCGCAGCGTGCGGAGTTGGCCGAGCTGTTCGAGGCTATAGCGCGTCTCTTCGCCGCTCTTGGCGAACGATCCGAAGAGTCCCGACAGCGCCGGGCCGGACACCAGAAAAACGACCAACAGCCCCGCACTGACGCCTGCGCCGATCAAGAAACGCTTACGCCATTTGTCGGAGTTCTCCAGACCGAGGAGAAAACGCAGGCCGTATCCGGCGAAGACGATGCCGGCGAGCACGGTCAAGAGCATGATGAGCGACGGCGTGCGGAATTTGTTGAAGAACGGAAGCAGGTTGAAGAAG
>JAHJDG010000160.1 GCA_018812265.1 bacterium
CGCGGTCGCCGCTTTCGATACGAGCCTCGACTTCGCGCAGATCGCTGGTGCCGAGATAGCCTTTGAGTCCGGCGTTTTTCGACAGGTCGGCTTTGAGTTTCTCAACCGAGACTTTTGCGGACGCCTGCAAGTCAATCAATCCTTCCAGCGGCAGCGCACCGGCGCGTTCGGGCGAGAACGGGCCCATACCCAATAGCGCGTCGTTGACGTCGGTGATTTTTCCACTGACCACGGCGGCGATGGAGATGCCGCCGCCGAGATGAGCCACGACGAAGCGGGTGTCGGCGATGCTCTTACCGATTTCTTTCGCGGCGAGGTGCGCGCACGAGCGAATGTTGAGGGCGTGGGAACGAGACCGGCGGACAATTCCGGGAAAACCCGAAACGCGGGCCACGTCGCAGAAGTCGTCCACGGTGACGGGGTCCACCACGAAAGCGGGCACTTTCCATTCTGCGGCGAAGGTGCGGGCGAAGGGTGCGCCGAGATTGGAGGGATGTTTCGCGTATTTCTCGGAGAGCAAGTCCTCGATCATGGCGTCGCTGATATGATAGGTTCCGGCATGCAGCGGACGCAGCGGGCCGCCGCGGCCGACGACGGCGCGCGGCTGATATTGATTCGCTACGGGTGCGAGCAGGTCGCGGATGTTTTTCGCGCGGAGCAGCAGGAGATCACGCATGGGAACGTGCGGTTCTCCTTCGTGCGTGACGTTCTGCTGCCAAAGGATTTTGGAGTCCGGCCCGACGAAAGCGATTTTGGTGGAGGTGGAGCCGGGGTTGATGGTGAAGATGCAGTCAGTGGTCATGGAACGAGATAAAAATTAGATTTGGGGGAAAGGGGATTTGCGCACACAGCGCAGCGCAACGGAGATTCGGGAGCGCATATCCATGCGGCGCTACGGCTCCTTTCAGTCTTTCAGATTTCGGCTTTATATTTGACCTCCTTGTCTTCCCCTCCCCCATCGAAGATTTGGGGGGGGAAGGGCGATTCGGTCAATGCGTTTATCGGGGAGTGGCTTGCTGTTCGAGGGCTTGGAGCTGCTTCATAATCTCATTGCGGATCACATCGCTGTTTATGAGCAGCTCTTCGAGAGCGATTTCGAGACCCTTGAGAAGCAGGGTGTCGCGGATGCTGATGGCGCGTTCGATTTGCAGATCGAGCAGAGCCATCTGCTGCTGCATGACGACCTCACCGATCAATTTGCCGATTTCCTCTTCGACCTTGGGATCGTCGAACTTGCGTTCGAGACGCGAGATGAGGTCACGGACGCGCGCTTCGGCGATCTCGTTGATCGAGTCGGCCTTCATCTGATAGACGAGCTGACTCGGATCAATCACGAAGCGGCGGGGGCCGGAATCCACCGGCATGACGAACGTATCGGACGGGGCGGGCTTGCGCTCGACGATGACCTCGTGTCGTTGGGCGAAGACGGGAGCGGCCAGCAGAACGCAGACAAAAAGGCGGAGAAAGACGATCATGGTACGTGTGCCTGTGCCTCGGATGGAATGGTGGAGGAAAAAATCATGCCGGCGACGATGAAGGCCGCGCCGACGAGAGTGACATTGGTCGGGACGTTTCCGAGAATGATCCACGCCGCGATTCTGGCGAAGACCGGTTCAAACGCATAGATGATGGTGGCGGCGGTGGCCGAGATGCGCGGTTGATAGCGAAGCTGCGCCCACAGACCGAAGGCGGTGGCCAGCAGCGCGGTGACGCCGAGCGCCCAAGCGAGGGTGGGCGTGAACATGAGGCGCGGCTGTTCAACGGGAATCAGGAGCGCGGCCAGCACGGCCACCACCAGAATCTGCATCCACGTGAGCTGGATTTCACTGCCGCGTTTGGCCCATCTTCCCACCAGTACGACCTGCACGGCAAAACTGGCCGCGCAGAAGAGCGTGAGAACGTCACCGAGATTCAGTCCGCCCGCCTGCGGCTGGGCCATGATAGCGGTTCCGGCGAAGGCGAGGAACGCGGCGATCCATGAGCGGAGTCATGGGCACGAGCGTGCCGGTCAGGAATCCGGAACGGGCGGCGGTAGTATGGGCAAGGCCGATGGTTTGGAAGGCATAACCGCCGCAGAGGAACAGACCCAGCACGAGGCCCTTCCACGCGAAGTCCCGTTGCAGCCGGAAAGCCCGCGGCCAGACCAGCAGAGCGAACAATCCCGCCGCCAGAGCAAATCGAAGCGTGACAAAGACCAAAGGAGAAGCCGAGGCGAGCGCCGCCTGCACCAGAGGAAAGGTCAGACCCCAGACAGCGGTGAGTGCGAAGAGGATCAGATAGGCGGCGGTCACACGGTCTAAGATAATGAATTCTCTCAAAAAGTGCAAAGCAAGTGCGGCCACACACGACAGGGCGACCACATAGGGCCGCCCCTACACAATCCCGCGGGCGCATCGCCATGCGCCCCTACAATGCATTCGTTGGGGCCGGTAGGGGCACGGCATGCCGTGCCCCTACTTGACGAGCAGGATCTTGTGAATCATGGCCTCAGAACCGGCTTGAAGATGCAGAAAGTAGACTCCCGAGGCGAGATCGTCAGCATTCAGGGAGACGGAATGTTCCCCCGCCACTTGTGAACCGAGTTCCAGTCGTTTGGCTTCGCGGCCGAGGATGTCGTAGAGCGTGATGCGGACGGCTTCGGGCGCGGGCAAGGTGTAGCGAATGGTGGTGGTGAGATTGAAGGGATTGGGAGACACATTCACCGTCATCGGTGCAGGACTACCGGGAGGAACACCGCGACCGCGGAGGGCGATCTCGAAATGTTCGTGACTTGCGCTGACGTAGAGGATTCCCGTGAAGAGTCCCACACCCGGCGGAGTGAAGCGAGTGGGGACGATAAAGGAATCCCCCTGGAAGGGCGGCACGCGTTGAGCACTGAATGGTTGATTGGCGTACACCGCGCCGAGGTGGCTGTAGTAAAGAGTGTATAGATGAGCGGTATCGGAAGCCGTCGTGCCGACAACGACGTCACCGAAATCGAGGGAATCGGTGGATTCAGCGTCCCACCACCCATCTCGGGCGGTGCAGGGAGGTGGATCGTTCCGAAAGCGCTGATCATATTTCAGCTTGCGAAGATAGCCCGTGCCGCCGTTGTTGGCGCGATGGTAGTAGCCGCGCTGTCTTTGAGCGACTGCGCCGAAGATATAGATCGTTCCCCGCTTGTCGGGCGAGCAGTCGCAGACGTAGCCGCTGTCGGGATCGTTCTGATTCTCGAAGGTGAAGCTGCCGCCCAGAGCGTAGAGAGCGGCGGTGATTACGACATCGGTGGAGTCGCGATTCGTCTGATTCAGGCCTAAGCCGCCGGAGTTCCAGCGGCCGTTGGCGGGTGTGTTGCGAACCTTAATGTCGCCTTCCGAGACAAGGGCGAGCATATTCTGGCTGGTGGGAGGAGTGACACCGGTCAGAGGATCCGCATCTATGTAGCGGATGTCTCCCTCGATTTCGATGAGCTCGGAACTACCGATAGTCACCCGGCCCTGAACGATGCCTTGAACGCGAACAGGTGCGTCGAAAAACAAGCACGTTGGGAAGTGTGTCGAAACATTGTCATACACCTGCAAGGCTTGCATGGGTGTACCCCGAATCCAGCGATAGACAAACACCCTGCCCCAGTCAAAAAGAACGTAGTAGTGCCAGCGCCCGCCTTCGTAAAATTGTCTCGAAAAACTGGCCCCACGACGTACGCGATCGGCGCGTTCGGGAATCGGGACGGGTGCAGCGTTGAACGTTGGGGGTGGGCCGTAGAAACAACAAGGGAAGCCGGGCCCGTGCCAAAAATCACTGGCGGTGGTGCTGACGTGATCGAAGAAGGCCGGGTCCTGCATGATGGCGATCTGGCTGTTGGAGTGGACGGGCCCGTCCAGTGTATCGCCATGCCAGAACTTAATGCGGTCGCCGAAAACTGTCATCTCTTCGTCACTGAGCCAGAGGTAGTTTAGCGCTTGGGCGGCTCCGACCAGCGCGCCGAGCATCAGGCCGAAGAGAAGAATCCTCTGCAAGCGATTCATAGTGCCCTCCCTATTTTACAATCAGCAGTTTGTGCATAACCGAATTTGTTCCGGCCGATAGACGCAGGAAGTAAACTCCTGACGCAAGCTCGACTGCGTTCAGAGAGATGGAATGCTCACCCGTTTCCTGTGCACCAAGTTCCAGTCGTTTGGCTTCGCGGCCGAGGATGTCGAAGAGCGTGATTCTCACGGCTTCCGGCTCAGGCAGCGTGTAGCGGATGGTGGTCGTGAGGTTGAAGGGATTGGGAGAAATGTTCACCGTCAGCGGGGCGGGGCCTTCAGGAGGAATGCCGCGGCCGCGGAGAACGATCTGGAAGTGCTCCATTCCAGCGCTGACGTAGAGGATTCCCGTGAAGAGTCCCACGCCCGGCGGGGTGAAACGGGTGGGGACGATAAACGAAGAACCCTGAAACGGCATTACCCGCTCGCCCCGGAAAGGATGGTTGGCATAGACGGCACCGAGGTGACCGTTGTAGAGCGTGTACACGCGGGCGGTATCCCAGGCGGTGGTGCCAACGGCGACTTCGCCGAAATCGAGCGAATCGGTGGATGCATCGGGTCTGGATGCCCCCTCAATTATGCAAGGAGTCAATCTCCTCAGGAAACGCGAATCATATCGCAAATTGAGCCGATAGCCGGTGCTGGTGTTGTTCGAACGATACACGTAGCCGCGCCGCGTTTGAACGAGACTGCCGAATAAATAGATCGTACCTCGATTGTCGGGAGTGCAATCACAGACGTAGCCGCTGTCGGGATCGTTCTGATTCTCAAAAGTGAAACTGCGCGTGGCGTAGAGCGCGGCGGTGATGACCACATCGGTGGAGTCCGGATTCGTCTGATCCCAACCCCGCCCGCCGGAGTTTTCGCGGCCGTTGGCGGGAGTGTTGCGAATCTTAATATCACCTTCGGAAACCAATCCAAGCATATTGAGACTGCTGGCAGGTGTGATGCCCGTGTAAGGATGAGCGTCCACGTAACGGATATCGTTCTCGATTTCGATGACGTGGGAGCTGCCGATAGTAACTTGTCCCTGCACCCTTCCGTGGACTCGCAGGGGAGCGTCCACAAATATGCAGGTGTTGTTCGTCATGTAAACGACCCAATAGTCGGAGCTGTCCATGATGGTCCCGCGCCGCCAACGCCACATTTTGCAGACGGCTCCATCAAAACGGGCGTAATAGTGCATTCCCGGTTCACCATAAAAATGTCCCTGCCGGGCTGCGCCCGCGCGAAGAGTATGCGCGGTGGAGGGAAGCGGTACGGGTGGTGCATTGAACATCGGCGGTGGGCCGAGGAATTGCGGATTGTAGCCACTACCATGCCAGAAGTCGCTTTCCGTTGTGCTTACACGGTCATAGAATACCGGGTCCTGTATGATGGCAATCTGGCTGTTGGAATGCACCGGCCCCCATAGCGTGTCTCCGTGTCGGAACTTGATACGGTCCCCGTACAAAGTGATCTCCTCGTCAGTTAGCCAGACGTAGTTGAGTGCCCACCCCGTGCCGACAAGTACACCGAGTATCAGGCAAAGGAGAAAAACCCTTTGAAAGCGGTTCATAGTGCCCTCCCTATTTCACAAGCAGAAACTTAGACGTTATTTCAAAAGCAACAGCTTCGTTGTTTTCTGTGTTTCTCCTGTTTGCAGCCACGCGAGATAGACTCCCGTGGCCAGCGAGCTTGCATCGAAGTTCGCGCGGTGCGTGCCCGCCGTCAGGTGTTCATCGAATAGTTCCATCACCCACCGTCCCTGCACGTCGAAAATCTCCAGCTTCACCTCTCCCGCCTTTGGTAAGTCGAAGGTGATCGTGGTTTGTGCATTGAACGGATTCGGATAGGCGGAAAGGATGAAGGAGGAAGGATGAGGGATGAATGATTCATTCGCCGATGAGATTGTGGCGCTGCCGTGGACGGGGATGGTCAGCCACGAGGAATAGTAGGGAATGCGAATGCGCAAGGTGTCGCGGTATTCACCCGCCGAATCCGGTGAAAAGGCAACGGGAATTTTGTGCTCGAATGCGAGAATATCACGCTGGGGCGGACAGCGGAACGGACGACCGACGGTGAAGCTGTCCAGACGCGGCGGAACGTAGTCGTTGAAGACGCGAACAGTATCCCACGTAGTGTCGCCCACGGCCACTTCGCCGAAGTTGAGGGCGGCGGGTTCGACGGAGTTCTCGCGCAGGTTCCACATTCCCGTGTTCCAGTAGCGGAGGTCGTTGTCGTAGCGATAGCGTTTTAGATAACCGGTGGAGCTGCGCGTGGAGCGATGCACGTAGCCGCGCCGCTTCTGGGCCAGCCCGCCAGTCAGATGGATCACGCCGCGATCATCGGGGATGCAATCGCAGACGTAGCCGCTGTCGGGATCGTTCTGATTCTCGAAAGTGAAGGATTCATTCAGCGCGAATAGCAGGCCATTGATGACGATGTCGGTGAAAGCGGGATCCGTTTGGTTATTTCCCTGCCCACCGGAATTCTCGCGGCCGTTGGCGGGAGTGTTCAAGATTTTGATTTCGCCCTCGGCGATGAGGGCTAGTTTCTCGGGATGGCCGGGCGTGACTCCTCCGTATCGCGGTTCGCTGCTGGCATAACGGACGTCATCTTCGAGTCCGAGGCGGCCGCTGACTCCGAAAATCAGGATGCTGTGAACGATGCCGGAAATCCGCACATTGGGCGCGTCGAAGAAGACGATGGCGGAATCGGGCAGCGCGTGATCGGTGTAGTTCGTGGTATCGAAAGGCACGCCTTGCGGACTCCACCAGATCCGCAAGTTGTGATCGCCGAACCGAACGCACGCCTGCATGTTTTCGCCCGCGAAAAAGAAGTGACCTTGAACAACCGCCTGCTCACGCACCCAATCCGCGCGCTCGGGAAGGTCAAGCGGCGGTGCGTTGAAAATCCAGATGCCAGTCGGCCACCATGGATGCCACGGCGGACGCCAGAAGTCGGGGGCGGAAGTGATGACATATTCGTAGAAAACTGGGTCCTGCATGATAGCAATGGTATCGTTCGAGCGGACAGGGCCGCACAGCGTGTCTCCATGCCAGAACTTGATCCAGTCACCGAAGACGGTGCGCTCGCGCTCGGAGAAATACTGATAGTTGATCGGTCGCGCCGCGCCCGCCAGCGCGACGACTATAAGAACCAAGATGAGTACTTTTTCGTGCAGTTTCATGGGGTCCTCCCGATTACAGTTGCACCAGCATGGTTATTTGAGCAGCATCAGTTTGATCGTGTGTGGTTCCCGTCCGGCGAGA
Organism: bacterium; assembly: GCA_018812265.1. GTDB lineage: Bacteria > Electryoneota > RPQS01 > RPQS01 > RPQS01 > JAHJDG01. The sequence goes on from JAHJDG010000160.1 coordinate 7,262, forward strand.
CGCGCGAAGTAGATACCCGTCGGCAGGTCGGAAGCATCGAGTCGGAAGAAATGTTCTCCTGCCATTCGCGGTTCGTCGAGCAGAAGTCGCGCGCTCCGGCCGAGGACATCGAACAGCTCCAGCCGCACCCGTCCCGCACTCGGCAACGTGAACGTGATTGTCGTCTGCGCGTTGAAGGGATTCGGGTAGGAGGAAAGGATGAGGGATGAGGGATGAGGGATGAACGGCTCGCTTATGGCATCGGGGTTGAGGCTGATCCAGACTTGACCGGGAGTGAAGAGATCGAGATCGCCGTCGCCCTCGAGGTCGGCGAAGTAGATGGTCGTGGGCGTGAACTCGGGCAGAATGTTTTCGTAGAGTGCCCATTGTCCGTGTCGGCGGAAATAGATTTCCCAGTGTCCCCAATTGGATCCGCCCTCGGTCTTCACGATCAGTTCACAAAGGCTGTCTGCGTCGAGGTCGGCGAGGTGAAAAGACAAAAGCCCGGTGGGTAGGCCATTACTCCACTCGGGTCGCTGGGTGAAGACGGGCTGGAGAACGGTGCCGGAAAATTCGTAGAAGAGAATCTCGCGCTCGCCATCCGTGGGCTGAGCGAACACGGCCAGTTCAGCGCGGCCGTCACCGGTGATGTCGCCGATTTCGGGAGCGCTGAAGGTAGTATCGGGATTGGTCAGAAAAAGTGTGTCGAGGTAGATTCGGTTTCCCGAATAGCTGTACAGATCAGCCGAATCGTTTCCGATATTCTGCCGTATCTGCCAACTCCACACATTACTCTGGCCCCAACGCGTGTCGAGGAGAGTCGCACAGACGTCGCGCAATCCATCGCCGTTGAGATCAGCCAAATTGGCCGTGCGGCATTGATAGCTCATATAAGAGTAGAATCCATTGGAGTAGCCACACCATCCATCCGCCGACCACGACATCAAATAGAACGCGTCCGTTTCAAAGAAGGGATCACCATAGGCATAGCTGTGAATGGAGGTGATGACGGGGCCGTTGGGCGAGCGGAAGTTGCCCAAGATCGGCCCCGTTGAGCGTCCGAGATTACGACCACCTGCTGCCACGACGAAGTTCGTGGAGTCGGGGCGAAATTCCACTATACTATGGACCTATCTCGAAATAATACGATTCCAGATAAGGGATGCGGCGGCGAAACACAGCAGGGCGAAGTGTGCACGTAACGTTTTCTCGAAGCGCACGAGCAGTTTGCGATAGCGATTGAACCAGCTATGGCAGGCTTCAACG
>JAHJDG010000161.1 GCA_018812265.1 bacterium
CGTTGAAGCCTGCCATAGCTGGTTCAATCGCTATCGCAAACTGCTCGTGCGCTTCGAGAAAACGTTACGTGCACACTTCGCCCTGCTGTGTTTCGCCGCCGCATCCCTTATCTGGAATCGTATTATTTCGAGATAGGTCCAAAGGGGGGTCGCATTCTTTTCGGGTATCCAGCCTTTTTCTCCATTCTCCGTCTCGCAGAGCAGCCAGCCACCGACGGAGCGCAACACGGTCAGTTCTTCGCCTTCGCTGACGGTGAGCTCGGTGGCGTCGTAGTCTTCTTTCATCAGTGCATGGTCGCCCGCGATCTGCAGCAGCGACTCGTAAATCCAACTGCTCTGGCCGCGCGCGTCGGTGCACCAAATCCAGCCCGGCCACTCATCATCGCGTTTGCCAAGGGTGACTTTCTCGCCCATGCGTACATTCAATGGATCGGGATTAGAAGCGGTGTATGATTCGACAACACGGACTCTGCGTCGCTTCTCTTTCATGCTTCATCCCTCATCCTTTCTATATAACCCCCCTCTGTTTCCCCTTATTCTAAGGGGGGAAGTAAGAAGCGCACTGCCGTGCGGCACTACCGTACGACGGTTCATCATTCATCGCTCATCGTTTCTTTCAATGGCGCACTGCCGTGCGGCACTACCATACGATGGTTCATCGTTCATCGTTTCTTTTGCCCCCTTCCGTCCCCCCACAAAGTGGAGGGAAACTGGAGTGCGTTACGAGTGGGTGGTCAGAAATCCCGATTTCCAGAGACCGATCGCGCCGCCGATGGTGACAAGATACCAGAAGACCGCGGCGGGCGGGTTCAGGAGGACGGTGTAACCAATGGCCAGAGTGAGACCCACGACCAGCATCATTCCCCATATCCAGCCCGCAAGCGGTTTGCCGATGCGAGCCGGAGCGGGCGTGACTTCGCCCTTCGCCCGCGACCACTTGCGCACGACTTCCCACGCGCCGATGGGCTTGGTGCGGCGGTAGAACTCGGCGAGAGCTTCGGACGGCGCGGGCTTGGTCAGGAACGTGACCAGAATCCACACCGCCGCCGAACCGAAGGTGATGATGAGCAGCCGCTCTGCATACGTCACATCAAGACCGAGCAGGATGACGGTAAGCACGCTCGAAACGATCATCGCCGAAATCTCGCTCCACGCGTTGATCCGCCACCAGAACCAGCGCAGTATGTACACCGGCCCGGTGCCCGCGCCGAACGCGATCACGAATTGAAACGCCTTGGTCACGCTGGTCATGAAATAGGCGGCCAGTCCCGCTCCCACCAACACGACGACGGTAGCAAGTTTCCCCGCCCAAATATAATGTCGCTCGCTGCGGTTTTTGCTCAAGAAGGGGCGGTAGAAATCATGCACCAGATAGCTTGCACCCCAGTTGAGCTGAGTGGAGATCGTGCTCATGAACGCGGCCAGAAGCGACGCGACCAGCAGCCCGCGCAAGCCGAACGGCAGAATCTCCATCATGAGCTGTGGATAGGCCATTTCGGGATCGGCGATGGTGGGATAGATCACCAGCGAAGCCAGCGCGACGAGAATCCACGGCCACGAACGAAACGCCAGATTGGTCAGGCTGTACCAGAGCGTGGCAAGCAGTGCGTGCTGTTCGTTCTTGCAGGAGTTCTGCCGCTGAATCACTTTGCCGCCACCGTCGGAGTTCACGTTGGCCCACCACACGATCGCCACGTACGTCATGAATCCGACGAACGCCGTGGTCCAGAATTCGCCCGAGAAAAACGATCCGCCACCGGGCGCGGGAGCCATGCGCAACATTTCCGGCTTCAATTGCGCGGCGACGGCATTGTGCAACGCTTCCAGTCCGCCCACTTCGCGCACGGCATAGACGGCGAACACGATTCCCCCGCCCTGCGCGATGACGTACTGCACGAGATCGGTCAGCGCCACGCCCCACATGCCCGAAAGCAGCGTGTAGAAAAAGGCCAGCCCGGTGAAAACGATGATGAGCGGGAGTTTGTCCCAGCCCACCGCCACGTTCATGATCTTGGCGATGGCGAGGATCACCCAACCCATCGCAATCACGTTGATGGGCAGCGCCAGCCACAGCGCGCGGAAGCCGCGGAGCATGCGCGACTCGATGCCGTTGCCGTAGCGAAGCTGCGTGAGTTCCACGTCGGTGAGCACCTTCGCCCGTCGCCACAGCGGAGCGAGGAAAAACGTGGCGAACAGCGAGCCGATGCCGAAGCACCACCACTGCCAGTTTTCGTAGATGCCGATGGTGCGGACGAGTCGCGTCACATAGAGCGGCGTATCA
>JAHJDG010000162.1 GCA_018812265.1 bacterium
CACGATTCTCTCCGTCTATCCCAATCCGTTCAACGATCAGGCGCGGGTGCGGTTCGATCTGTTGAAATCGGAGCGGGTGGAGATCACGCTGTATGATCTTACGGGAAGGCGGGTTCGCACGCTCGCCGATGAAGTGTGCGATGCGGGGCGGCACGAGATCGGATTCGATGCGCGCGGTCTCGCATCGGGGACGTATTTCGTGCGGCTCAGGAACCATAGCATTGTCAGGACGCAGAAAATCCTGCTCCTGCGATAGAAACAACGTCGGGAATGTCTTCGCGCTGTGCTTGTGCAATAATTAACTTGTGAATTGAACGGACAACGTCTTGATTTTTCCGGGGAGAATGGATAGATTTGGGATGTCACGACTGTACACGAGGGAAAACACAATGGTCTCATCATCCAAACGGGATGGCGTGTTCATCATCGCGCTGGCGGGCAAGCTGATGGGCGACGACACCAACGATTTTTATCAAGTGATCGGGCAGGCGGCCACGGAGAACATCAAGTCCGTCGTGCTCGATCTGAAAGACGTGGATTGGATCAACAGCACGGGACTGGGAATGATTATCGCGGGGAGCGCCCGCGTCCGCGACATGGGCGGCACGCTCAAGCTCGCACAGCCCAACGATTCCATCAGTAAAGTGCTGACCTTGAACCGGCTGCACCAAATCTTTGAGATCCACCCAACAATTGAGGCGGCCATCGCCAGCTTCAAATAGACGGCTCCCCCCCCTCTATTCTCCCACAGAGTGGAGGAAAGGAATCTCGCCCCGCACGGCATTGTGCGGGGCATTTTCTTTGCTACCTATCATAGCAACTTCAAACAGCTTGGTTGCGGCAAAAGTTGCCCCGGAGCTTTCATTTTCATTCAAGGAGATGGGCTAAGTTGCTGTAAACATTATATGGCACACTGGTTGCAGAAGTGCTGCTCGGACAAATAGTTCCGTTCAAAATGCGAATCTTCGCTAACGCTTTAATTATTCTTGCGATAGTCGCGACGGCTGGAGCACAAATCTGGCCGTCAGGAGCAGCGGTGGATCCGGTGGCAGAGGAGCCCGGACCACTCGCGGGGCAGCTCAGGCTTCGCCTCGCCGCCGCCGACCTGAAAAGCGACCTTTGGAACGAGCGCCGGACCCAGTTTGGTCTGGCGATTGGGCTCGGCGAGGGGATTTGGTTTTCGGCGGACGGCTCGACCCGTGATCTTTCGGGTTATGGAGCCTTCCAGAGAGGAATGGAGGACGCGCGGCTGGGACTGGGCTATTGGCCGGCGCTCTCGCCAGTGATTCGGGCGGGAGTCAGCGGCAGCTTTCTCATTCCCACGGGCTACCGATCGCAGCAGCAGTACTACGTGCCGGCGGCGGATTCGACATACCGAATGCCCGCTTTCAGCTTGCGGCAAACGGCCGGTGAACTGCGGGCGGGCGGGAGCTTCCAAATCGGCCCGGCCGCCGAACTCAGAGCTTACGCGGGCTATCTGGCGACGGCCGACCAGACCGATCAAGCGTTCCGCTGGGGGCTGGGCGCGCGGCTGACGCCGCTTGGCCCGCGCTATGCCGCGGAACTGGGATACGCGCAGTCGCTGACCCGTGCGGGTAATCTTCCCAATACGGAGTCGGTGGCGGCGGCGGTGGCGGTGAACGTCGGGTGGGGATTCGCGATCGTCCCGGGTGTGGCAGCCGAACTGGGCGATGATCCGCTTTTCGGAGGATCGCTGGGATTGCGATTCACGACCCGTTTGCCGACGGCGGTGCTCCGCAATGCTCCGGGAGCTCCGCCGGTTTTCACACCCAAAGTGCTGACGGGACGGGTGTTGGTGCCGCCGCCGCTGGCGTCAGTACCGGTAGCCGGAACCGAGGAACTCTGGCAGAGCATCCGCGAGGCGGTAGGCGGTTCGTTCGAGGAAGTGATCGCGCTTCAGTCGCTCGACGTTCCCGGACTTCCCTATCGCGACGACACGCGAGTGCGACAGGATCAATCGCTGCGGGCGATTGCCGAGGCCCATCCCGAAGCGGAGTGGATGATTATCACGCGCGTCGGTAAAGAGGAAGTAACGCGCGCGCGCGGGATGAGCGTGCCGCTGCTCGTGAATCAGAAGCAATGGATCGCCGAGTGCCGCTTGACCGTGGAACTGATCAATTTGCGGAGCATTCAGACGCGAACTCGACATACCGTAGAGGCCCACGCCACGAAGAAAGAGACCCCGACGCTTGCCGTGGTGTCCACTCCGGAGAGCGAAGTGCTGCCGACGAACGTCGGCCGCGAACTGACGTTTCAAGCCTATCGTGAAGCGGGGCGGGAGATCGTCCGCCTGATTGGAACATGGGACTCCGACTCGCAATCTGCACAGCGCTGAGCGCGCTTCTTCTTCTGGCCGGTTGCACGTCGCCGGACGACGACAATACGCCCACCGGACCGTCGCCGCAGATTGTCGTATCGGTGGAAGCGCGTCCGCCGACGATTCCGGCCAACGGAACGAGTAAGCTGGTGGTGTTCACCGAACTGCGGCGGGGCGATCAGCCGGTTGCCGATTCGACGCAAGTGATTCTCTTGAATACCATCGGGGTTCTTCAACAAGGAATATTGTACACGCGCGGAGGCGTGGCTCTCGATACACTGGTCAGCGATACGGCGGCGGGAATGGGCTGGATCGTGGCCTACTCGCAGGGAGTACGCGACTCCGTGGAAATTTTCTTCGTTTCAACCAGCGGATAACATGCGCCGTCTACTCGTCAAAGCATCGTTGGCATTTCTGGCCGCTTCGTTTGTGATTCTGAACGGCTGCGGAAGCGGCGGATCATCGGGACCCGGCCAGCCGATCGTTCCGAGCGATCTGGCGTTTCGCTTCTGCCGCGTGACCGACGTCGAGGGCGTGATGCACGCGCAATGGGCGTGCGATCTGCCCACGCGCGGCGAGGTTCGCTACGGCCGCACGATGTACACGCAGCAGACGAATGCGGCCGGCGCGGCCGATTCGCACGACGTCGTGCTGTCCGGCCTTTCCTTCAGTACGCGCTACATCTATCAGATCACGGCCCGCGACAGTCTGGGACGGGCGGTGCAGTGTACGGGTGATTTCACCACGCCGGCCAAGGCCACGCCCGAGCCGATCATCGGCAACCTGCGGATCGAGAACGTGACGGAATCGGCGGCCCGCGTTTCGTGGCAGACCGACGAGCCCGCCACCAGTATCCTCTATTACGGTATCGGCGGACTGACCGATTCGGTCGTCATGGGCAATCTGATCATGGAACATGCGGTGCAGCTGGCGGGATTGACTCCGTCCTCGATCTACCGGCTGCGGCCCGAGGCGGTGAACGCCACCAACCTGCGCGGCTTCGGACGCGACACCACGCTGACGACGGCCATGCAGCTCACGATTCTGTTCCCGGACACGACCGTCGGTCTGGGCGACACGATCCTGCTTCCGATTCGTCTTCGGGACGCGGAGGACCTGGCGGGATTGCGGATCGGGATCACCTTCCAGACGGGGATGATCGAGGTGGTATCGGTGGACGAGGGACCGTTCTTCACCGGCCGCCGCGGATTCATTTTCTTCGACGCGATTCGCAACAGCGAAGGCTACTTTCTGGCGGACATCAGCTGGAACATAGATTATCAGGGAAATCAGCAGATCGGCACCGACGCCGACGGCGAGGGAATCGTCGCCTACGCGCGGCTGCGCGGTCTTGAAATCGGAGAAGCGCATTTCACGTTCGACGCGGACAGCACGTTCGGTCTGGACATGTTCGGGAACGTTCGCACGTGCGGTTTGTCGGCGGGGAACATCGAGGTCTGGCCATGAGCCGATCCATCCAAATGACCAACAAAAATCATTCAAATACGTCGAGAGGCACCCAATCCTCTCACCATGGGAGTGGAGCCATGAGTCTTCGTCATTGCTTTCTGCTCGTTCTGGCGGGGTTGATGCTGGTTGGCGGCATGACCGCCGAAGCCGCGCCGACCTATCGCTCGTATATCGAATGGAACGGGCCCTATTTCCACGTCCGACACGGACTGAATGCGGACAGCAGCGCGTACGTAAACTATCTGGTGAACAATCCGCTGCCACTGTCCAGTTCGCCGTTTTCGTCCCCCACCGCGGTGGACGTGACCGGATCCGCGGCGGCGCTGGGAGTGTTCGTGGTGGATCATGATCACCGCCGGGTACAAGTGTTCGACGCCAACGCGCGCTGGACGGTCGAGTCGCTGAACTACAGCTCGTCGCCGATTCAGGGCTATTTCGGCGGGCGAAGCATCAAGTTTTCGCTGGGGGAAGTGATTCCCTCCAGCGAACGGATTACCGTCAACGGCAAAGCGTTCACGCGCGTCAGCAGCCTGACCGGCCGCACGTTGCTGGACTCGGTCTACACCATCGTCTATACGGGCGCGCCCAACGTCGGCGGCGTGGTCGCGTTGCCCACCGGATGGAGTCTCGATCCATTCGACTCGGTGCGCGTGGAGTATGGATACGCCACTCCCTCGGGAACGGCCGGACTGGGCGACATTGACTACAAGCTGTATCAGACGACGCCCACCGACATACCGCTCCAGCTTCACGACGCGACATCGGCCACCGACCCGGTGATGAGCGATCTGACTTCGCTCTGCCTTAACGCTTCGGTGCGTGTCGGGAAGGCGATGGATCTGTATCTCGTGAACGGACTGCCCGGCGGGCTGGGCACGCTGGCTTCCTACGACCTGACCACAGTGGGAACGGGCGGCGTCTTCGGTCACATAGACACCTATCCGGGTCTGCTCGGTCGTCCTTATGACGTGGAGATCGTGGACCGCGGCGCGAATACGCCCATCGGGACGCTGACGCCGGGACTTCCGCAGAACGTGGCCAACGGACGATTGACACCCGCACCGAGTATTACCAATCAGAACACGTTCCTCGGTCACAACTACCGGATCACCTACGTGTTCGATACGACCAGCGCCATGAACCAGACGGCCGATGCGCAGAACAACGAATCGGATCTGTTCTTCGATCGGGTGACGGGGCGCACGCATATGTTGTTCTGTCGTGACGGAGTGGGCACCGGAACGGCCTACAGCTACAGTGACGACTACGGGCAAACGTGGTCCGCCGCTCTCACGATCTCGCCGACCACGTTTACGGGAGCGATTGATCGTCCCCGGATCGTGGTGACGGCGGGTGGGGACCTTCACGTGGTTTATGAGGCGATAGACGGTCTCGGAGACCGTCACCTCTATCACCGTTGGTCGCAGGACGGAATCAGTTGGCAAGCCACGACGACTCTGACCAGCGATATTACGCCGACCACCATCGCCGCCAACCGCTACGCCACCTTGCTGGTGGACCCGGTAACCGACAACATTCACGTGATCTGGGCGGGCGATGGGAGCGTTTACCACAAGACCCGCACGCCGGGAGCCTCCGGCTCGTGGGGTTCGTCCACCGTGGCGGCTACCGGCACGGCGGCTTTCAGCGCACCGCACGCTGTTATTAACAGCTCGGGCATCATTCACATGGTGTTTGTGAGCAACGGTGCGGCCCCGTGGCAGCTCAGCTATCGTGTGTTCAACGGCGCGGACTGGGGCAGTTATAATGCCTCGGGCGGATTCATTCCGGCCAGTACGGACGTGGTGACCAATGCCGCCGGATTCGCCAACATCGCGGGCTGTACGCGCGGCGAAGCCTATCCATTTCCACAGATCGTCTTGACCGGCGACAGCGTGTGGGTATTCTGGGCCGGCGCGGGCACGGAAGTCTATCTGGGTGCGTGTGAACTGCGCTATCGCCGGATCAGCGCGCTGGACGGTGAGTTCAGCGCCGGGGCCGGAACAGCGATTACCAACGCGGAAACCTGCGCTCCGATGCGGTTCACGGTTTCGGTGGATGCTCAGCGCAATATCCACATCATCTATCCATATACACTGATAGCCGATGCGGAAGGACTGCGCTACAAGTATTGGACGAACTCGACGAATACCTGGACTCCGGCCGCGACTACGACCGGACGGATGATCCTTGACGGCGGAGCGACCAGCGCAACGTGGGCGTATGAGCCGCGCTTGGTGACTCCGACGATTGCCGGACAGGTGGCTCCGATGCTGGCGTGCACGAAAGTCTATCCCAACGACGCGCACACGGAATGGGTGGACGACTCGCCGCGCGCGCTCTTTAAGATCATTGACGGCGTCCTCAGCATCACCAACCAAACGACCCTCTCAATTTTCAATAACTGGCGGGTGTGGCGAAGCGGCGAAGCGGACAATACCGCAATTCCCGGCGTTTCCTTCACCATTACCAACACCGACCTGACCATCTCGAACACCGACGACGTGGACGCCACCGAGTTCAACGTGATTGATCCCGCCCTGGCCGGTTCCAACGACTACTTCGAGCTGACGGGAACGCCGCCCGCCAAGAACGATCTCCTGTTCCTGACCGACAGCGACAATCATCGGGTGAAGATCATCCGCGCCTATGACAACATTGACGACTGTTTCGGCGGCGCGACGCGGTGGGACGTTCCCGGTCAATCCAACGGCATGCCCGGTCAGACCTACAAACTGGCCACGGTGGGCGGCGAAAGCTCGTTCCGTGTGTGGGCCAGTCCGGATTCGACGGCGTGGACCATCGTGCAAAACGTGATGATCGCCGGTCCCGGTGACCGCGTTTGCGAGGTGAATCGCTTCACGAAGGAAATCCGGTTCGGTGACGGAGTTCACGGAGCCATTCCGCCGCTGAACACGTTCATTCGCGTCCGCTATGACGAGTCGGTGGACGAGGCCGAGTTCGGCCGGATGGGCAGCGGCGCCGGGCAGATGAACTTCCCGCGCGGGTTGGCCGCTCGCTGGAACTCGGGTCTTGGCCACTACGACGTCTACACCTGCGACTACGGCAACAACCGGCTGCAGAAGTGGGCCTACAATCCCAGCTCGACCGTGAATCCGGACGACCGCACGAGTGCGGTGGTCGCGTGGAATGTCGCTTCGGCGGACACCAATTTCCTGGACAATCCCGAAGACATTGAAGTCATCACCTACAACAGTCAGGTGTATTTGGTTGTCTCCGACAACGACAATGACCGGATTCTCATCTACCGCGATACGGAAGCGACGGGGAGCGGCGGCAACACGCGACCCACGTTCGTGGCGGCGGTCGGCGGTTCGGGTACGTCGCTGAACCAATTCATGGATCCGCGCGGAATCGCCGTCATGGCCGAGGACAGCGGACTGGTGATTCTGGCCTGTGACGCGGATCGCGATCAAGTGGTGAAGATCTCGCAACGGGACTGGCTGACCACGGCCGACGATGATACCACCGGCGGACCCGGTTCGCAGACCAACGTACTCACGGTTGCCTTGACCGACGCTCGCGACGGCGACGAGTATCTGGCTTTGCAGGCGGGCGCGGTGCGAACCATCGAGCTGCGGGTTTCACGCACCGATTCCCTGACCGCGCTACGCGCCGTCGCCACTTTCCCGACCAGCATGATAGATATTCTCAGCATCAACGAGGGGAATTTGTGGAGCGGCGAACCGTACACGCAGAAGATTTTCCTGACCGACTACGATAACGCCACGGGGCGATTCGAGATCAACGCTTCGATGGTGGGTGATCCCGACGGCCTGACCAGTGCCGGTTCGCGGCTCGTCGCTTCGATTGTGGTGCGGGCCGACAGCAATCTGGCCGTACCCGCTTCAGGCATCATTTCGTTTAGCGATAGCACCGAGTTCCGCAAGGCGGGCAACCGGCGGATCACCACCTACAATTCGAATACGCTCAATCTGCGCGGCGGGCATTTGGCTGACTTGGCTACGGTGGGGGGCGATCCCGGCACCCCGCCCCGAATGATCCCGCAGCCCGACGGAGCGATCAACTTCGCCGACGTGAACGTGTTCACGCAGGGCTGGAACGGCAACGGATTGACCTTCGATCCGATTGCCGACATCGGCCCCTTCCTCGGGACTGCGGTTCCGAGTTTGATTGCCAACCCCGACGGCCGCTTGGATGCGCGCGATCTCTTGTCGCTCGACATCATGTACAACTGGTACAACCAGAGCGGACCGCTGACGGCCCCGCCGCTTCCACGAGGGCGAGACGGTGGAAACCTCGACGAAGGCAGCCCGATCGTAGCAGCGGCGCGTTCGACGGAGCACGGCTGGACCATCGAGCTTCAGGTGCGCGACATCGCGGCGCTTACCACGGCTCACCTGTTCGTGCAGGTGGAATCGGCGGACGCCACTATCTCGAACGTACGGGCGGGCGAATTCCTCGGACTGGGGAGTACGCTCTTCCTGCATACCATTGACGGAGCGAAGGCCGACATCTGTCTGGGCCGGCTCAATCGCACGAGTCCCTGTGCGTCGGGAAGCGGCGTTCTGGCCGAGGTGGACGTGGCGATGTCGCCGGGAACGCGTCCCGATCTGCGGCTGCGCTATGAACTGCGGGATAACCACAACCGCATTCTCGGAGCCAGCGAAGTCGGGGACGTGGAAGTGCAGGCGATTCCCGAACGGTTCAGTCTTGGTGAGCCGTACCCCAATCCATTCAACGCGGTCACCACGTTCACGCTGAATCTCAGTGAGGCCAGCCGGGCCAGCCTGCGCGTCTTCAACGTGCTGGGGCAGAACGTGACCACGGTGCTCGACCGCGATCTACCGGCGGGCGTGCACCGCGTGCTATGGGATGCGCGCGACGGCAACGGAACGGCGCTTTCGACGGGAGTATATTTCGTCAGACTCGAAGCTGCCGGACGCGCCGACATTCGCAAGATTGTCTTGATTCGTTAGTAATAGCCTCTCATCTCTTCTCCTCCGAAACGGAAGAGGCGACCTTCGTGGCCGCCTCTTCCGTTTCGGGAACATTTGGTATCAGAAACTCAGGATGAATCGTTTCAGGGCGTGCGCAACCTCAAGTAGTTTCCGGCAATCCACGATTTCGGGAACGTCTTTTTCGCTATGTGTGTAGTTGGCCATAAGTTCCGCTATGTACTCGGACGTTATCGCGATGGCCGGAATCCGGTTTTGCACGAAGATCATATGATCCCCCTGATACCACGGTTCTCCTTCCATCATTCCTGATAAATCCCGGAATGCCGCCCGCGCCCGCTTTTGAATTTCCGGTGGACATTCGTAGAGCGAATAGGCGGTTTTTCCACGCACGTAGCCGACGTCGTCTATGTTGATTGCCACGACCGTCGTGCTCAAGTCATTTCCGTAGCGACGCAAGTAGTCCATCTGTCCGCCGACGCTGTAATAATCCTCGCCGTTGAAAGCGATGATCTCGATTCCCACGTTGCCCGAGTAGTCCGCGAGCATTTCCGCGAGCAGCAGCTCGACGACCGTACCTGAGGCATTGTCAGATGCTCCCGGAGCGTTGCCGTAGGCGTCAATGTGGGCGCAAATGATGATCTTCTCGCAGGCACCGGGATTGTTCCGTGCGATGACGTTGCCGGCGGTGCTGGGAATCCTTCGGGCATCGCTTTTCAACGAGAAGACGGAGTTTCGATGCGCGGCGATTTCTCGGCCAACCTCAGCGGTGCAATACACCGAGGGAATATCGAAATCGCCGTCCTCGATCAGTGGAAATGGATAAAGAGCTCCCACCAGTTCGGGCTTCTTCTCCGTGGCTGTGATAATCGCCGCCGGTTGCTGGGACTCCAGAAGCGAGTAGATCTGTTTGTGATGATCGGGATTATAGAAAACGAAATTCTTGGGCATCAGTTGCTCGGCACAGAGCGATTCCATCATCAGCAGGAGTTTTCCCCGGCACTCGCAGTGCTCAAGCTCCTCGACGGTGGACACCACCACCCGTTCCGCTGTTACATCACAACCGAGCGAGAAGGGACTAACCTTCACCGGAAATGAATGCCCGTCACTTGTGAGCGAGCACGTTCCTTCCGAGAAATCCAGACAATCAAACGGATGGGTCTCGATCTCGTAGTCCCATTGCGCAACGGTGCGGGCGAAGAAATCGGTGGCAGCGCGATTGCCCGCAGAACCCGTGCGACGGTTGGGGAGAACCGAGCACAGTGTTCTCAGATAAAACTCCGCTTTCCTCAGTCCGCTATCGTCTTGCATCGTTTCGTTTCCTCTGTTCGGATGTCTCTGCCGCTATTCCATCCACTCGGCGATGAAGACGTTGGTTTCGCCACGCTCTTTCTGTTCGCCGCGATTGGAGGCAAACACCAGATACTTGCCGTCATAGGACCACATCGGGAATCCTTCGAACACCGGCGAGAAGGTGATCCGCTCAAGATCGGAGCCGTCGGGGCGGATACGATAGAGATCGAAATTCGGCATCCCCCGTCGAGACGTGTCGGCGAAGTTGGAGGTGAAAATGATCCACTCGCTGGAGGGATGCATATACGGGCAGAAGCTCGCTCCACCCAGATCGGTGACCTGCCGCTGATTGCCGCCGTCCGAGTCCATCACCCACAGTTCGAGCCGCACGGGAGACACCATCTGCTTCTGCCAGAGATCGTTCCACTTGACAAGTTCGGCGGGCGAACGCGGATGAAACGAGCGATAGACGATGTATTTCCCGTCGGGCGAGAAGAACGGACCGCCGTCATAGCCGACCGTGTAGGTCAGGCGACGGACGCTCGATCCGTCTACGTTCATCTTGTAGAGTTCCAAATCGCCGTCACGCCCGGAAGTGAAGACGATCTCTTTTCCGTCGGGACTCACGGCCGCTTCCGCGTCATAGCCGGGAGCGTCGGTCAGCCGCTGAAGATTCGAGCCGTCACGATAGCAGCGGTACACGTCGAATTCGTGCAGTCCCCACACATAGCCGAGGGCGCGATCGGGTTTGGGCGGGCACTCCGGCGCGTGGTCGTGCGTGGAACAGTAGATGATTTCGTCAGTACCGGGAATGAAATAGGAACAGGTGGTCTGGCCTTTTCCGGTGCTGGACAGACGAACATCGCTTCCGTTTACGTTCATCGTGAAGATCTGATCGCAGAGGAAACTGTCACGCGACGCTTGAAATACGAAATGCTTTCCGTCCATCGAAAAATACGCCTCGGCATTCTCTCCCCCGAAGGTAAGTTGGCGGACGTTACGGAGATGCACTTCGCCCTCGTAGACGAGCGGCTCGGCGGCGAAAGTGGTTGTAACGAGAGTAAGCAGCAAACAGACGATTGTCAGCATGGAAATTCCTCGGTTGGAAAATCGAAGTTGAAAAGAAACTCCTCAGCGGGTGGATGGCTGAAGAATCGCGGTAGTGGAGTGCAGCTCATCTTCGCGCACGAATTCTACGATGACCGTATCCCCCGGAGCGTAGATTTGTAGCGCGTAGGTGAGGTCGTAGATGTTGTTAATCGTGACTTTTCCCAGCCGCCGGAGCAGGTCGCCACGGGTCAGCCCGGCCTGAGCGGCGGGGCCGCCTTCGCGGACTCCCGAGAGCCGCATACCGAGCAGCGAATCGGGCTGTGAAAAATCGGGAATCGAACCGAAAGAGGAACGAAACCTGCCGCCCTTTTGTGCCGGTTCCGAAACCTTGACGAACGTGAGCGGCTGCTCGTGCGCATCCACCGCGCGCGTCAGATCGGCCGTGAAGTTCGCCACCCGAGTCATGTCGGCGTAGTTGATCTTGTCGGCGTCGTCGCTGGAGCGATGATAGTCCTCGTGCGCTCCCGTGAACAGGAAGAGTACGGGCTTGTCCACGAGGTAGAAGTTCATGTGGTCGGACGGGCCGTAACCGTCGCCCTTGCACGTCACTTCGAGTCCGGTCTTCGCGGCGGCGCTGTCTACGAGTGATGGAAATTCTTCGGCGGTCTTGCAGCCGATGACGGTGAGTTTGTTCTCGCGGACCCGGCCCACCATGTCGAGATTCATCATGATCCGCACGTGATCGAGGGAAAGCGGAAAATGATCCACGATTTGCCGCGATCCGCCCAAACCGACTTCCTCGGCGGTGAAGGCAACGACCAGCACCGACGCCGCGATGGGTTCGGCTTTCAGAATTCGCGCAGCTTCCAGAATGGACGCCACTCCGCTTGCGTTATCATCGGCTCCGTTGTGCACCTCACCCGGTTTCTCGTCGAGGCTTCCGCTCTGTCCGAGTCCGAGATGATCGTAGTGCGCACCGATGACGATAACGTCGCTGTCTCCGGGAATGATTCCCGCCACGTTGCGGACTTCCACCGTCTCGCGAGAGATATCCACCGCGACTTCCACGGTGTCACTCTTGAGTTCGAGGCTGCGCGGGGCGGTGTTGGCGTCAATGAATCGCTGCACCGATTCGAGGTCGAATTCGGGAAACAGAGCCGAGACGGTGGCGCGGGTGACCCGCATCGCCGGGATTCCGCAGTCCATGTAAGGCTCGTCGGAACGCGGCGGCTTCAACACCTCGGCGGCGGTTCCGGCGTAGATCGGGCCTTCCACGACCAGCAGCGCCGTGGCTCCGTGCAATTTGGCGTTGGAGACTTTGGCTCGCAGCGTCACGTGAGTCGTGTAGCTCACTCCTTCAAAGACCGAGGTGGTATCGAACTCGCCGGGCTCTCCGGTCATGCACAGAACGATCTTGCCCTCGGCTTGGACTTCGGCGAAGTCGTCGTATTCATATTCGGGCGCGGTAATCCCGTAACCGGCGAAGACCACCGCTCCGCGCGCCGTCGCCGCGCTTGAAAAACCGAGCGGCATGATGCCCTTGCTGGTGTCGAACCGCGCCTCGCCGAGCTTTACGTGATTCGCCGGCCCCAGAGCTACTCCCCAGCCCATCTCAAACGGCTGAAAAAAACTGCCTTCAAAGGCGGGCTTGAGTCCCATACTGCGGAACTCGGCGGCGATGTAGTCGGCGGCCTCGCGCAACCCCGGCGTCCCGATCCCCCGTCCCTGACGGGCATCATCGGCCAAATAGCCCACGTGCGCCCGCAGGTTTTCTTCGGTATTGGCGGCGGCCAGCCCTGCGGTTAGCAGCAGCAGCGCGACCATCGCCCAAGGCGGGTTTCTTCTCATCTTCGGTTTTCGCTCCCGTTCAATCTGGTCACGGCTCAATTTGTCAAGGATTTGCGAGACATGCAAGAGCGGCTTGCCAAAGTGAAGGAAATTCGTATATTGGAGTATCCAGAACGACCCGGAAATAAATGGTCTTCCCGATGGACATAAATGCTCTGACCGAAGCACATTTCCAGCAGAAACCCGAGCTGTTCCTCGAACTGGCCCGTGAGTGGGCGGCGGGCGGACCCGAGCCGACGGCCGAGCAGGTGGACTGGCTCAGCCGTGCCCCGCGGCCCGTCATTGTTCGTCCGGCCGAGGCTCGCGGGGCGCTGTGGGGAATTCTGGCTTCACCGCAGCGGGCCAAGGCGCTGTCGTGGCTGGACCGGGCCGGCATTCTTGAAGAAATCCTTCCCTGTTGGGGGGGCGAGTACTTCCGGCAAGCGCTCCGTTTGCAGGCCACCGAAGAGGTTCATCTCGAACATTGGGCCGAAGGGCTGAGCGAGGATGCCTATGATTGGTTGTGCGTCTATCAGGATCAGCGAATTGATGGCCGGATGGGTGGATGGGCGATTGCCGGATTGGCTACCCTGCTCCTCGAGGGCGATGAACCGGCGGACAGCTTTGCCAATCGCGTGAAGCGGGACCTCAAGGTCATCGGTGCCTTGCCGCGTGAAATCGAGCGCATCGAAACCGCCATTCGCGAGTATCCGGAACTCTGCGCCGCCATTCTCGAAAACCATCCACCAACCCGCATGTTCACTCCCACTACTATCGTGGCTACGCTATCCACGCTGCACGTGCTTCCCGAAATCGGAGAAGAGGTGCGCGCGCGGAGCCGGCACTTCGGCAATCAACTGCTGCTGCGTTTCGCCGCGCCCGATACGGCCGGTCGCACTCCCTGACCTCACCGCAAGCCGCTGCCCGAATGCAGTTCAATTCCCTCATCTTTGGATTTTTCTTCGTTGCGATCTTCCTCGCCTATTGGCCGGCGCGGTGGCTGGGCTATCGCGCGCAGAACGTGCTGCTCCTTCTGGTAAGCGCGGTGTTTTTTGCGTGGTGGGACTATCGTTTTCTGCTGCTGCTCTACGGCGCGGCGATTGTGGACTACGCAGCGGGATGGGGACTGGTTCATGACGCTTCTCTGAAACGACGAAAATTCTGGTTGGGCGTCAGCCTGACCGTGAACCTCTGCCTGCTCGGCTTTTTCAAGTACTATAACTTTTTCGCCGAATCCTTCGTGGATTTCGTCGCGATCTTCGGGATCGGCGCCGACGTGCGAACACTGAACCTGATTCTCCCCTTGGGAATCAGCTTCTTCACGTTCCAGCGTCTCACCTACACGATCGAGCTCTATCGCAAACGCATCGAAGTCACACGCGACCTCGTTGCATTTCTCTGCTTTTCGGGTTTCTTTCCGGTGGTCACGGCCGGGCCCATCGAGCGGGCCAACCGGCTGCTTCCCCAGTTTCTGAAAGCGCGAAATTTCGACGTCGCCAAGGCGAAGGACGCGCTCCGGCAAATCCTCTGGGGACTCTTCCGCAAGATCGTCATTGCCGACAATCTGGTCGCTCCCGTCGCCGAAGCCTTCGGGGAAACCTCGCGAATGAGCGGGATGGATCTGGGCGTGGGAGTGTTCCTGTTCTCGATTCAGATCTACGTGGACTTCGCCGCCTACTCGGACATCGCGATGGGCTGCGGCAAACTGCTCGGTTTCCGTATTATGCGGAACTTCGCCTATCCCTATTTTTCGCGGGACATCGCCGAGTTCTGGCGGCGCTGGCACATTTCCATGTCGTTCTGGTTCCGCGATTACGTGTACACGCCGCTCTCGATGCACGTCAGTCTTGCGCGGCATTGGCGTCGCTTCTGGAACGTCATGGTGACGTTCACCGTCAGCGGTCTTTGGCATGGAGCGAACTGGACGTTCGTGGCGTGGGGTTTTCTGCATGGACTGTTCTTCATTCCCCACGTCTTCGGCAAGCCGCCGCAGCATGAAACCGCCATCGCTGCCGAGGGAAAGCTGCTGCCGAACCTTCGCGAGATCGGGCAGCTCACGGTAACGTTTGTGATCGTAACTCTGGCGTGGGTGTTTTTCCGCGCCGATTCGCTCGGTCACGCCTTTGCCTATTTTTCGCGGATGTTCACGGCCACCTGGCTGGTCATGCCCAAACACGGACTGGCCGTGATCTACTCGCTGGCGATTCTGGCTCTCGAATGGATTCGGCGGGAGCGGATTCACAGTTTCGAAATTCAGAATCTTCCAGTGGTCGTCCGTTGGGGATTGTACCTCGCGGTGGTCTTCGCCATCGCCGTGTTCGGAGAGTTCGGCGTGCACGACTTCTATTACGCGCAATTCTGAGGCGAGATCGTGGGACGATTCCTTCTTCGATTCTTTCTGTTTCTGATTCTGCTCGCGGCGGCGGGAGAGCTATTTTTCCGCTACGTCGTCGTGGCCAGCAACACGGCCTACAAGATCGAGGACAAGGAATTCAAGGTCATGCTCCACGATACGGCGGGATCCCGCAAGGGAGTCTACACGACCGGACGGTTGGGGCTGCATCGCAGTCGGTGGCAGATCAATCACCAGGGGTGGAAGCGGGCCGAGGATTATGAATCTCCCCATTCGGGCCGCAAGCCGGTGATCGCGGTGATCGGCGATTCCTATATCGCCGGATTTCAGGTTGCGGAGCGCGAGCACCTCACGCTTCAACTCGAAGAGCTGCTGAGCGACTGCTATCACGTCTACAATCTCGGACAGGGCGGAACCTGCGCCTCGCAATTCCTGCACGTCGCGCGCTACGCGGAAGCGCGCTTCGATCCGGACCTCTACGTGGTCCTCGTTCGTGACGGCGATTGGAAACAGAGTATCACCTACTACATCCGCGACCAGCGAACCTGGCAGCTCCGCTGGGACGGCACGCGATACGTGGAAGTTCCGGCCGAGTTCCAGGCTACCCGCTGGCGGCGTCTGCCGAAATACTGCGCGATCATCCGCTATTTCGTGTACAACGTGAATCTCGATATTTTCAGCGGGCGCCAGGGCGGATGGCGGCAGGCGGGAACGGATCCCTCCGACAAGCGGAAGAGTCGAAGCGATGCGCCGTCGGTGAAAGACGGGATGTTCTATATCGTTCGCCGCTTTCGGGAAGAGATTCCCTACAAACCACTGATCTTCATGTATGACGCGCAACAAGGCAACGTCTACAAAGGAACGCCGCCGTTCAGCCAGAACTATCTGCCGTGGCTGCAGGAAATCTGTATCGAGACTCGCTGCGACGTACTCGATTTGGGAGACGTCTTCGCCGACCGCTGGGCTGCCAATCACCGGCGATTCGATTTCGGCCGCGATTATCATTGGAACGCCTACGGCCATCGAGTCGTCGCCGAAGGAATCTACGATCATCTGATTCGCGAGGGACTGGTCGTTCCCGAAGCCGAACGGGAACTTCAGGCGGCGCTGCGAGGAATGAAATGAAACTGCGGATTGACATCTGGCTGCATCGCGCGCGATTGTTCAAATCGCGGACACAGGCGACGGCCGCCTGCCGGGAAGGCAAGATCATGGTGAACGACAAATTCGCCGACGCGGGGGATCTGGTGGCGGAAGGCGACACGGTTAAAATCCGAATGCGTGGCTTGTATCGCTCGTTTCTCGTGAAGGAGGCCGCCAAAATCAACCTGTCCAAGCAGGAAGCGAAGCGGATGTACGAGGAAGTCACCACCCCGGAGGCGCTGGAGAAGTTTCGGCAGGTGGAAGCATCGAGTCGTGAGTTCCGGACGGCGGCCAAGCAGGATTCCGGTTCCCGCCCCACCAAGAAGAGCCGCCGCACGCTGGAAAAGCTCCGCAGAAAATAGCCAAGACACGGAGACAATTGTGAAGAAACGCAGCCCTCAGGACTGCGTTTCTTGTTTCTTCAGTAGCCGCACGACGGAACGGCAAACGTCCGCGGGCGGGATCTTTCGCAAGCATTGGCGTTTCGCGCAATCGGCTCTCGTGCATCGCGGCCGCAAATCACACGGCGCAATCAGCAGGAGATCGCGCGGATTCTGCGCGTCGTGCCAGTTCGCGGGACGCCCCGCCCCGAAATAGGCGACGGTCGGTATCCCGCAGGCGGCGGCGATGTGCTTGGGTGCCGAATCCGGGCCGGTGTACGCGCTCACCCGGCGGTACAATGCGGCGAGCGTTGTCGTTCGCGCATCTTCAAGATGGGGTATGGGCCGATTCAATACGCCAATCGCTTGTTTCGCCAATGCGGTTTCCCCCGGCCCTGAAGTGACAATAACGCTCAGTCCCTCCGCCTGCAAACCCGCGATTACTTGAGCGGTGAGATCCGGCGGATAGAATTTCGCGGGATTGGCGGTGCCTGTGGCAACGGCAACGAGCGGGCGAGAGCAATCTACTTGCTCAAGCAAGGCGTTAATCCGGTTTCTTGCTTCTTCGGAATGGTGGTCCGAATAGATCTCCAACTCACGCCCCGCCGACTCGACGCCCAATCGCTCGAGAATCTTCAGCCGCAGGTCCACCGCGTAGAGATCGCGATCCTCCGCTTCCTCAACCGCGTGATGGGTATAACCCCATCGTCGGCCCAGGCGATCCAGACCGACCCGAACGCGCGCGCCCGTAAGATACGTATATTGCGCGCTGCGGGGATTGGAGAAAAAATCCACCACCCAGTCGTAGCGGCGGTGGCGAAGCTGGCGGGCGATGCGCAGGAAAGACCGAATCGTTCGGTCGGTGGGGGCGACGAGAACCTCCCTGACGTAGGGATTCCCCCCAAAGACCTCGACGCACGGCGGTTGCGTGAGAAAATCCAGCGCGGCATCCGGGAACCGCTTGGCCAACGCGCGGACGGCCGGAGTACAGAGCAGTGCATCCCCGATCCGCCGAAGCTGAGTTACGAGGATCCGTTCCGGTGCGGGAAACGTCTTCTTGCCGCGCAGGATCATGAGCGAAGACGCGGTCGGAGTCGCGATCTCAGCACAAAATGAAGTACCAACGCCAAGACCGAAGCTCCGCCGATGAGCAGTGCGAGCGCCGGCAGTCCGACGGACGCTTCGAAACCGACGGGTTCTTCCAACGTAAGAATCGGTACGCGCGTATCGAGAATGCGGCCGAACAGAATAGCGCTCGCGACCAGGAAAGCAAAGCTCCAGAGAGGCAAGCGATGGAGAGTGGTCCAGACAAGGCCGGTTGCCGCGAAAACGAAAACGGCGGCGACCGGCAGCCGCACGACGGGTATCCCCGCTATCTGCGACGATGAAGCGACGGGCACGGCGAGGAGGACGAGCGCGGCGATCAGAGCAACCGGCAAGCGAACAGCGGAGACTTCGCGCGCTTGACTTGCGGCGAAATCGGCGAATTGCACGTCAGCGGCCAGGAGAGCGAGGAGGGCGGCGGAACCGGCCGCGGCAGCGCTCATCCCGGTCGGAAGCACGGTGATCGAGACGATCACCAGAACCAACGCGGCGGACGCGTCGAGCCACCAACGTGGAATCTCGGAACGTCGAATTGCCAACAGCCAAACGGCTGGAACAACAAACAGAATCCACGGTAGCCACGGCAGAACGAGCAATGCGGGAGTCTCCGCCTCGCCCGGCGTGACCGTTTCGAGAGTCGGAACCCCGACGTTGAACTGAAAGCGCGACAGAGCGCCGGCAACATGGGCAAGGATCATGAGCCAAAACGAGAGCGCTCGCGCTTTTCGCGCTTTCCGGGCGGCAAGGCCGGCCGCGAAGAGGATTCCCAGCGTGCCCGGAAAGAAGCCGAACATATAGCCGGAGAAGAGCAGAAGCGCGCTGAGCATGGCCGCGAAGTACGGCCATTCTTCGCCCGTGGCTCGCGACGCCAACCAAATTCCCAGCGCCGTTACGAGCATGGCTCCCGCGACCGCCAGCGAGCCGGGCTCGCTGGCGATCATTCCGGTGGCAGGAAGGGAACAGAATACGGCGGCGGCATAGACTCCGCGGCCGATTCCCAGAATGCGCTCCGCGGCGTCGTACACGAGCCCGAGCGACAGCACCGCGGCCGCGAGCGTGGCGAACAGGAGCGGCCGTTCCAGAAACGGCAGTTCCCAAGCCCGCAGTAGAAACGGCCCCCAGCCGATCGCCATGAGCAACAGGACGAGCAGCGTGCCGACAAGCTTCTCGGAGGTGGTCGGTTGGACGGCGGTGGATGTCATCGGTGAGCGATCAGTACCCGAAAGGGCTTCACGCCTTCGGCTTTTCGTGTTCAAGAAGCGACATCAACGTTGCATAGAGCGGACTGGACGCTTGCAGCTCCGCGTGAGTTCCCACCGCCGAAATGCGCCCTCCGTCGAGCAGAACGACGCGGCTGGCGAATTGAATGCTGCTCTGGCGGTGAGCGATGATGATTACGGTGCGCTCGCGGAAGAGTTCGTCCAGCGCGCGCTGAATCAAACGCTCCGATTCGTTGTCCAGCGCCGACGTTGCTTCGTCGAAAATCAGAATCGGTGCATCCCGCAAAAGCGCCCGCGCGATGGCGAGCCGTTGCCGTTGTCCGCCCGAGAGCTGCAAACCCCGCTCGCCGATCACCGTCTCCAGTCCCTTGGGAAGCTCGGAGACGAAACCTTCCGCCTGCGCGCGCCGCAGAACGTCACGCAACCGGTCTTCGGAAACCTCACCCAGGCCGTAGGCGATGTTGTAGCGCACCGATTCGTTGAAAAGAAAAACGTCCTGGCTGACGGTGCTCACCGTCGAGCGCAATGATTTCAGCGTGATATCTTTCGTCGGCACGCCGTCCCAGAGAATCCGGCCCTCCTGCACGTCGTAGAAGCGCGGAATCAGATTGGCCAGAGTGGTCTTGCCGCTGCCGCTGCGGCCGACCAGCGCGATGCGCTCGTTGCGGCGGATGGCGAGACTCACGTCCTTCAGAATCCAGTCGGGCGAGGTGTCATAGCGGAAGAAAACGCGATCGAATTCGATTTCCTTCGTCAGCCGTTGTACGTCGCAGCGGCCGCGATCCAAGACCTCAATGGATTCCTCGAAGATCGTTTGCAGGCGACTTCCCGCGGCGGCGCCGACTTGAAGGCTGTTGTGGATGGTGCCGATGTTGCGCACCGGAGCGAGAACGGCAAATAGGATAACGATGAAGCGCATGAAATCCTCGGCGTCCAGCAGTTGCCCGGCCAACACGCTCTGCCCGCCGATCAGCAGCACCAGCGCGATAATGACGACGCCGATGGTCTCGGAGACGGGCGATGCCATGCGATCCAGCCGCAGCAGCCGCACGGCGTGACGGAAGAGCGCTTCCGACTGTTTCTCGAACCGGCGGATTTCATGATTCTCGGTACCGAAGGCTTTAACGACCCGAGCGCCGGTGATGGATTCCTGTAAATGCGAGCTGAGTTCGCCAAGCTGCGCCTGAATGCGGGCGCTTTTCCGCTTCAGGCTGCGGCCGATCACTCGATAGACGAATCCGAACAGCGGCGCAATCACGGTGATCGTTAGTGTGAGCTGCCACGAAATCGAGAGGAGGATAGCGTACAGCGTCAGCGCCGTCAGCGGTTCGCGCAGCATCAGCGTGAACGCGCGCTGGAACATGTTGCTAACGATCGCGACGTCGTTCATCACGTTGCTCATCAGCTCCCCGGTCGGCCGGCGGTCGTAGTAGCGGAACGGCAGGCGGGCGACGTGCTCGAAGAGACGGTCGCGCAGATCGCGAACCATGCGCTGTTCGACGTACGTCACGAAATGAAGCTGGCCATAGGCGAAGAGGTTCTTCAGCGCGAACATGATAATCAGCGCGATGCACAGCCGGGGCAGCATGATTGAAGAGTCGCCGCCTCCGCCGATCGCGTTCCACGACCAGGCTTTGAACGATTCGTAGATTCCTTCCAGCCCCCCGGAGGTCACCGGAAGGACTTCGTTTGTGCCCGGAATAAAAATGACTTTCAGCACCGGCGCCACCAGCCATAGCGAGGCCGCATTGAAGGTCACGAAAAAGAGCGTGCACACGCCCATCGCGATGAGCGGGCCGGGATATTGTTTGAAGGGATTGAGGAAGCGAAAGTAGGTGATCATAGCATAGAACTCATTTCAATAATAATGGATGGGGATTTTTGTCCCCGTGGGGCCTCTCCAGAGGCCCCCGTCCGATCGGCAGGACAGTGGAGGGGTGACTCTGGAGAGTCACCACCGGGAGGAGGTTGGAGTGATCGCCGTTGTGACTCTCCTGAGTCGCAATGGCGAGTTTTTCGGTTGTGTTTCGACCCCCCTTGATCCCCCCTTTGTCTAAGAGGGGAAGGCGGAAAGCGCATATCCATGCGCGCTACGCGAAGAGGCACACTGCCGTGCGGCACTACCCGCGATTTCATCGTTCATCCCTCATCCTTCATCCCTTGCGTGCCCCCCACGAAGTGGAGGGAGACTGGGGATAGTGGGGGTCAGGCCGCCGCGCCTTCCACGATTTGGATTTCTTCTTCGGTCAGGCCGTAGAGTTCATAGACGAGCTTGTCAATCTCGCGGTCGGTGGCGGCGATCTCTCGCTTGATCCGCTCCTCGTCACTGGGCAGCGTGGCCGACTTCACGTCCTTGTGCAGCTTCAGCATCTTCTCCACGAGCCGGACCAGCTTGTCGTGGCGGGCTTTGTCGGCTTTGTCGGATAGATTGGGATACGGCAGTCTCTTTATGTCGGCAATCGTTATTTGAGGAAAATCGTCTTTAACGGCTTGTGTGACCAATTTCATGTATAGATACGAGATGAGACGACTGTTTATAAGTCCGAGGAAAAATCGTATCTCGTCGTCTGGACTTCGACCGAGGATAGAATACAGGTTTTTGTTCGTGATGAACGATTCAGACGCTAGCGAAGACATGAGTCTGTGCTGGCGATTGGCGAGCCTTCGAAGCAGAATTCTCTTGTTTACAAACCACTCAATCTCTTTGGGTCTCTCCGCCATTTTATCGCCAAACTCTATCCATTTATTACAAACAGTGTTCATATCGTAACGATAGACATCTCCCTCAAAATAGCGATGGCTGTTGGCAGAGGTTTTTCGCGATGTGAGATATTTCTTGTCAAACAGTACACCGCGTTTGATGCGGATAACGTCTCCAAAGCATCTGCTGTAGTGCTCACGAAGACGAGCTACCAACGAAACCGTGTCGGGGTCAAGCACTATTCTCAGGTCTTCTGAGGATAACCAATCATTTTGATTGACTCGCCGATATTCACAATCATCAATCTCAACATGAGCTATCCTTTCCTTCTTTCCATATTCGTAGGTCATTGTCTTATGTGCCTCATCAGAAGCATCTGCGCCAATAACTATCACAACGGTGTCAATATACGCATCTTTGAAAACATCGAATGGCAGCATGAGTATGTGCGTGACCCGTTTCGCAAGGATCATACGTCGTAGCGGCACAAATAATGGTCCGCCTAACCATGCGGAAGGTACTATGTATGACAGAAGACCACCATTGCCAAGAAGAGCGAGACCGCGTTCTAAGAAATACGCATAGATGTCTTTATAACCCGTCGCTGTTTCATACCTATTGGTTACAAAAGCATCCTGTTCTGTTGTGAATACCGCGCCGTACGGCGGATTTCCGATGACGGCGTCGAAGCCTCCGGCTTTCATGATCGTGCCGAAGCCGAGGCGGTCGTCGTGCCAGTCGAAGGGATTGATCCGCTGCCGCTCGTCCTCGGAAAGGTCGGGATGATCGGTGTAGAAATCGGGGCCGATGAGCGAATTGCCGCACTTGATGTTTTCGGAAAGATCGGGGAGCGCCCGAAAACCCAATCGAAGCTGTATGCCGATCGTGTCGCTGGTTTCGCCCTCGAGCACTTTGAGCAACAACGAGAGCTTGGTCACCTCCACCGCCTGCGGGTCAATGTCCACGCCGTAGATGTTGCTGAGGAGGATGCGCTTGCGCTCGCGGAGCGTGAGCCGCCACTGGCCGCGCGCGTCCTGATAGATCGGCGGAGCCTCTTTCCCCCTCCGCTTTGCGGGGGGGTTAGGGGGGGTAAGATACCACTGCAAGTGCCAGTCGAGCAAGTACTGATAGGCCCCGATCAGGAACGAACCGGAACCGCAGGCCGGATCCAAGACGCGCAGCTTCTCGACGTCTTTGGGCGTCTTGCCTTCGAGCAGTTTGCCCACCGTCTGCTTGACGATGTACTCGACGATGTAGGTAGGCGTGTAATAGACCCCGCCCGCCTTCTTGACCTCGGGCTTGTCCTCGACCTTGGCCTGATGCGACTTGGTGAGCCGAATGACCTTGCCCAGAAACTGCTCATACACCTGCCCCAGAATGTCGGCGGGAAACACTGAAAACTCGTAGGGACTGTCGGGATAATAGAGGCTGGTGATGATGCCCTTGAGAACGGTGTCGTCAATCTTGAGCTTGGGCGTCAGTGTATCGGGAGCCTCGGCCCGATCGGTCACCTTCTAATAATGGAACAGCCCGCTGTTGTAGCGCTCGTCGGCCTGATGGAACAGATCGAAGAGCTTGGGATAGACGTCCCGCTGTTTGTGAAGCGAGCGCAGCCGCTCGTATTCCTCGATTCCGCGATCTTCGCAGACGCGCAGGAACACCAACCGGTCAATCGTCTTGGCCACGGCATAGTTGAGTTCGCGCACGCTGAGCTTGCGATTGCGGAGCGCGAGGTTGCGGGCCAGCACCTCCCGCCACGACTCGATTTCTTTGAGAAATTCCTCGTCAACCTCGGCCGTCCCCCGCTTGCCTTTTACCGCCTCCGCATAGCGGTCGAAATCCCCGCGCCACACCGCCGGCTTGGAGAAGATCGCTGCGATCTCGTCCCACACCCGTAAGTAGTCCGCGTATTCCCAGTAGTGAATGCGGGCCACCGAAGGCTTGTCCTCCTTGTCGGGACGGCGGCGGCAATCGTAAACGGCGAATTCCTTGAAATTAGTCAGAATCGAGAGCGGCAGCTTGGCCGACCACGCATAGCGGCGAAGCTGGAACGCCGCCCGCGGGTCCCGCTGAACGTGCACGAGCGGACTCTTCGCCTCCATGAAGAATTTCCGCGTGGCCCCCACCCGAAACGTGCAATCGGGAGCCTTGGGACTGTCGCCGACGCGGATCGTTCCCTCGTGGACCACGTCTTTGTAGGCATCCGCCGTGTCCTCCTCGTGACCCACATCCCAGCCCAGCGCCTCGAAGAATGGGTCGAGGAACTCTTTGCGAACCTGCTCCTCGTTGTAGGAGGGGGAGTGGTACGCGTCGTAGTCGCGGCGGAAGCGTTCCACCAACTGTACGATGTTGTCGGGTGGGGTCACAGGGGAAAGTGGCTTCTGAGTATTTGTGAACGGCAGGCTATCAATATCACCAAATTCCCGTCAAATGTCAAAAGCACCTTTCAACCCCGAAACATGAGTTCCCTACCGGGAGTTCAAACCGTAGAAGATTCCGCGCCTTGACTCGGGAATAGGCTTTGCTTATATTGCAGTAGTGTTTTGTGTTTTACCCAAGTGTTAGAAGCATCTAACATTCTGATGAGATGTAATCTTTTGTAATATTTTGTCTTACTGCATATGACCACCATAGATACTCCCCACACCGCCAATTTCATGGCCGCCAGCGCAGCCGTTCCGCTTGCCGAGATGCCTCTGGGCGGCCGATTTCGGGTAATGGCCGTTGACGAGACCCGCGAGAGCCTGCTGCGGCTCATGGAAATGGGCCTGACACCCGGCGTAGAAGCGGTTCTCGAACGCACCGCCCCCCTCAAGACTCCTCTCTCAATCCGCCTGCCCGGCTGCGTCCTGGCCGTTCGCCTCGATGACGCGCGCCGGATTTTTGTCGTTCCTCTCCCCAGCTCACCGGACGATCCCGCACCGTAACCGTGGCTTCGAGCGCTCATCCGTCCGTCCCCGTCCGCTGCAAACGGCGGCTGATTGCCATTGCCGGTAATCCCAACGCGGGCAAGACGACGGTATTCAATGCCTTGACGGGCGCTCGCCAGAAGGTCAGCAACTATCCCGGCGTCACCGTCGAGCGCAAGATCGGCCAACTTCGTTTAGCGTCCGGTGAAACAGTGGAAGTGGTGGATCTTCCCGGCTGCTACAGCCTGGCCGCGCGTTCTCCCGAAGAACAGATCGCACATGACGTCATCCTGGGCGAGATGGAGGGCGATCCCAAGCCCGATCTTGTCATCGTGGTGGTGGATGCGTCCAATCTCGAACGCAATCTGTTCCTCGCCTCGCAGCTCCGCGACTTGGGGATTCCCATGATCGTAGCGCTGAACATGATGGATTTGGCCCGCGAGCAGGGCCGCGAAGTTTCGTGGGAGAAGCTGGCCGAGGCGCTGGGCTGTCCGGTGGTGCCGCTGGTAGCCCGCAAGGGGGAAGGAATTGGGCGGCTGCTGAAGATTCTGGGGGCCGAGGGGGGAGCCGAATGCGTGTGCGGAGGCGTACCGCGATTCATTGACTGCCTGCCGCCCGCGCTCGAAAGTCCCGTGCAGGCCTTGGCCGAAGGGCTGGTGGCCAGCGGGCACGCCGAACCTCAAGCCGCACGCGGGGAAGCTCTGTGGCTGCTGGTGTCGTCTCTCGAAGGCGACGAATCCATCAAAGCCTCGCCCGTTCTGACGGCCCTCGCCCACCGCGTGCTTGGCGAGTTCAAGCTCACGCCGCAGCAAGTCCGCGCTATCGAGACTAGCGCCCGCTATCAGTATCTGAGCGAGGTCATGTGCAAGGGCGTGGCCGAGGGCAAGCATCGCCCCAGCCGCCTTACCGATCGTCTCGATAGCATTCTGCTCCACAAAATCTGGGGGCCGATGGTCTTTCTGGCGGTGATGGCGTTCGTCTTTCAATCCATCTTTGCATGGGCCACTCCCGCGATGGACGGCATCGAAAGCCTGATGGCCGGCGCGGGAGCGTGGGTAAGCGACATTCTCCCCGGCGGGATGTTCAAAGAGATGCTGCTCGAAGGCGTGATCGCGGGGGTCGGCAACATCCTCGTCTTCCTCCCGCAGATTCTCATTCTGTTTCTGTTCATCGGTTTCCTCGAAGACGTCGGCTATATGGCGCGGGCGGCCTTTCTCATGGATCGGATCATGGCCCGCGTCGGTCTCGACGGTCGGGCGTTTTTGCCGCTGCTGTCCAGCTTCGCGTGCGCGATTCCGGGGATCATGGCCACCCGCACCATCGCCAGCCGCAAAGACCGGCTGGTGACCATCTTGGTTGCGCCACTCATGTCATGCAGCGCGCGGCTGCCGGTCTATACGCTCATCATCGGCGCGGTCTTCGCCGCCGATCAGAAACTTTGGGGAGTGTACCCCATCGGCGGATTGGTTCTGCTGGTGATGTACCTGTTCTCCATCGTGGCGGGAATCACCATGGCCGCCGTGTTCAAGCGAACCGTGCTGCGCAGCCCGCGCCCGCCGTTGCTTCTCGAACTACCCTCCTACAAGCTGCCCTCGCTGAAATCCGTTCTGCTGAACATTTACGATCGCGCACGGCTGTTCGTCATTCGCGCGGGAACGGTGATCCTCGCGGCCACGGTCATTCTTTGGGTACTTCTGCACGTGCCGGTTGGCGAGCGCGACTTCTCGACCTTCGATGCGAAACGGCAGGCGATTCTCGGGGAAGCGGCGCTCGACGACGTGGATCGCGCCCTGCTGTCTCAATGGGTAAAGGCCGAAGAAGAGAGCTACCGGGTTAAACACACGCTGGCCGGATGGCTGGGCACGACGCTCGAACCGGTGATTGCGCCCTTGGGATTCGACTGGAAGATCGGCGTCGGGATCATCGCCAGCTTTGCCGCGCGCGAAGTCTTCGTCAGCGGATTGTCCGTCGTTCACGGAGTGGGCGGCTCGGATGACGATACCTCTTCGCTTCGTCAGGCGCTGCGGGCGGAACGTCGCGCCGACGGATCGCTGATGTTCACGCCGCTTCTCGGTCTGGCAATCCTGGTTTTCTTCGTTCTGGCCTGCCAGTGCGTCTCGACGGTGGCGATTGTCCGCCGCGAGACCGGATCGTGGCATTGGCCCGCCTTCATGGTCGGCTATATGAGCGTATTGGCCTGGCTGGGAACGTTCGCCATCTATCAGGGCGGAAGACTGCTGGGGTTTTCATGATGCCCGCCCTGCTTGACTACGGATTGGTCGTTTTCGCCGTCGCGGCGGCGTGCGGCTATCTGGCGTGGCGGAGAATCCGCAAGGCGCGGCGCTTGTCCCGCGACTGGACGACCGGCCGCGTCGAGGCTTGCGATTCGTGCCCCGTGATCAGAATCAGAGAAGCGCAAGCCAAGCGTTCCTGAAACAAAACGGAGCGCTGGCGGGCGCTCCGTTTTCCCGTTCATTGAAAGCCCGGACTACCTCTCCGGCCGGCGAACTCCCCGCTCCGCCAATAGCCGTTCGATCCGGTCCATCGCGCGAGTCAAGTTATGTTCTTCTTCGGCAAAGGCTCGGGCCCGCTTGCCGATTTCCCGCCGCTTCTCCGGATCGCTCACCAGCTCTCTGACTCCCTTCACCAGTTCGTCCATGTTGCGGGCTGCCACGCCCAAGTTTTTCTCGGTAATCAGCCGGTCGGGATTCACGCCCAGAGTAACCACCGGTATTCCGTGTTGCCAGGCATGGATGAACGTGTTGGAGTAGCCCTCATTAGTGCTGGTGTTCACCAGCAGGTGAGCCATGCGGAAGTAGTCTTGCACTCGCGCGAGCGGGATCAGGCCGTCGTATCTCAGATTGGGACACTGCCGCACGGCGTTCTCGATAATCTGTCGGTACTCCGGCTGCTGGACCTGCCCGATGACCACGAACTCGGCATCGAGATCGCGGCAGCGATCCGCCAGTTCCACGAACCGCTCCGGCCGCTTGATCCGTTTCAGGGAACCGGCCCAGAGTACTATTGGCCGGCCGCCGTGGGATTGAACCTCCGAATCCGGCACAGCCGGCCGGGAGTTTCGCAGCACCACCGGATTCAGCCCGGCTTGTCTCAGCCGCTCCACTTGGTCCGTTCGCTGCACCAGCACCAGGTCGGCGCGAGCCAATCCTTTCTTCGCGGCCCGGCACGCATGAACCAGCCACGGCAGGAGAACCGCGAATCTATGAGGCGAATACATGCGCCTCATCCCCCACAGTTTTCTCCAGATCATTCCGTCGTTTTCGGCCGCCGCCGCCCACACACAGATGGTTTCGGCGGGCGCCAGTTCGAACGCGCGCCCCGTGTAGAGATTGAACATGCGGTTATAGATTACGTCCGGCTGCACTTCGGCAATGACCCGTTGAAGCGCCCCGCGATTGCCTTCCCATCGAGGAGGATTCTCCGGGAGTCCATGCAGGGTGACTCCATCCATACTTCCCGGATCGGGCACTCGATTCATTTCGCTCGCGTAGTGAACCTCCCAGCCGCGGCGGGCCAGCTCGGTAGCCAAGAGCCAGCTCTGCTCCTCCGATCCTCCGGCAAGACGCGAGAGGTGATAATGCAGAACAAAAAGGATTCGAGGTCTATCCATAATGCGGTGTTTGGCGAAGGATCTGTGGCATCTTACGAGCGGTTATAGCGATGCCACTGCCAGACGGTGAGCAGACCGCGAAACAGTTCACGGTCCATTCGCTTGTTTCGTACGTAGCGGTTTCGTAGATTGAGCATCGCCCGCCCATCGAAGTAGGGGATATTCCTCAGTTCGTCGAGGCAACCGGCTACGAAATCGTGGTGGACTCCGTGGAAAAGGTCTCGGTAATGGGCATAGTTCCAGCGCGGGTGGAAGAAGATCGGCTTGCCTAAGGCAGTCCCTACGTGATCATCCAGTCTCGATAGGGCTCCCCACCAAGCTCGCAGCAGCATTCTTCGCAATCGGGCGGATTGGTCAGGCCGGAATCCAAGACATTTCTTCAGGGGGTAAGAATACAAATCAGGGAATCCGGTTCTCAGGGCAGACTGAAGGGCAGCCTCGTTCCTTCGCAAAGCGGGAGCCAACGCCGATGCAACGGTCAGAACTCCGCCGTGAACGAACGGTGCAACATAAAACGCACGGTCACGGTCAACCTGCAGAGCAAAGTTCGTGCGATTCATGAAGTTTTCGAACACCCAGCTCAAGTATCGCTCTTGAAGCGTTCGCCCCGGGGCTCGTCCGAACTCGGTCCTCACATGCCTCTCCGCGCCGGCAGGATCGCTCAACAGGGGGAGCACCTCGCGGATCGGAACAAAACAGATCCGCCGGTCTTCGAGCACGGTGCGGCAAAGCAGATCATCCGTGGCTTCTGTCCGAAACGCCGCCGGATCGGAATCGTAGCTGCCGAACACAAGATCACCGATGTATCCGCTGAGGACGATGGTTCGCGGAGGCAGAGCCGCGCGCATCGGAGCCACGGGATAGTCGGGGTATCCTTGATACATTCCCTCCCGGTAGGGGAAGGCTTCGGAAAGGAGAACATCGAGCGGGCGAGTGTCCATCGGCAGAGCGGCGAACGGAACACCAAGTTTCCGGGCCAGACCCGTTCCGATTCGAAAGTCAAGCGAACGAGGATGCCCGAAGGTGACGGTAGAGAACCGTTCGTTGGGTATAACCTCCCGTGCACAGCCGAGGAGAAAGCGGGAGTCCATGCCCCCCGAGAGAGTCAGGATTACCCGCTCAGCGTGCTGCAACTCCCGAGCGACGGCTTCGCGGAGGGCACTCAAAACGAGGGTGCACGCGCGATCCATGTCAATGACTCCGTTCGGGCCGCCAAACTCGGCCGGGCGATGGCCCGTCCACACGGGAAGCGTGCGACGCAGCGTGATGCGAGGCTGACCGGCCGTTACGGTCAGCGATTGGTTTCCTCGTAGACCGGATATCCCCTGCAGCGGAGTTAACTCATGCGGCAAAAAGCCCATCATGAGCATGAAAGGCAGGGCACGAGGATCCATTTCCGCTCTCTTCGGCAGCTGCCGACAGAGATAGAGAAGCGAGTTGCTGAAGTACCATGCTCCGTCTTGCTGCGTGTAGTACCATCGCTGCAGCAGAAACAGATCGGAAGCGATACTGACGATGTCAGTGTTCCGGTCGAATTTAAAAGCGAGCCAGCTTCCGTCCGGTTCCGGCTCCATCCGCCAGTCGGCTGCGTCGGGCCGCGAGACGGCGTGCTGTTCGGGAAGTTGATCGGAAGGTGGCACGCCCGCCAGCCGCCCGGCAAAGAGGCGATACCCTTCGGAGGTCAAGTGTTCGGCAGCGTGGGGATAATAGGGACCTGCGGTCTCATCACGCACGACCCGCAGCGACCATTTCCGGCCCGTGATTTCAGCCGGTTCGCCGGAGTGGATTGCGGAGCGCGGGTGGAAGATATAGCAGATAAACATGCCGGTATGTTCCGTGATTCGTCAACAAAGATACACATTGTCGGCGGGAAAGACAAGTGCGAATAATCTCATGACCGATATTGGAGAAGCAACCACGTTTCCTGTCGTTTGCAACAAGGAGCCTCTGTGACAGGCATAGCGCCGGAATCCTCGCCGACTCCGCCCCGGCGGCGAGTCGTGCTCAACACGGTTTTCTCCATCCTGGCCAAGCTGCAAAGCGGCGTGTTCTCCTATTTGAGCACGCTGCTTCTGCTGCGAGCGCTGAAAGTGGAGGAGTACGGCCTGTGGTCGCTGCTGTTCATCGCCACCACCGCCAATCTGGCCCTGGTCGCGCGGCTGGGTTTGGGCAGTTCCGTCCGCCGCTTTGTTCCCGAGTATTTTGCCCGCTCGCAGTATCGTACCATCGCCCGCCTGTTTCATGCCTCCAACCTCGTGCAGGCGGCCGCCTCGCTGCTGCTCGTCACGGTGGCTCTGGTGTTCGCCGAACCGATCGCCGCGTGGATGAAGTTTCCGCAGTCGGCGAATCTGTTGCGAATCTTCGCCGTCGGGGCGTTCGCCTTTCTACTCAGCGAGAACATCCGCATGATGATGGGCGGGCTGTTTATGCAACGCACGGTGTTTGTCGTGCATAGCATCTACAGCGCGCTTCGGCTGGCGGGGATTTTCATTGCCACTCGTTTCGATAATCCGTTTACGGCCGTGATCGTGGCCGAGGGGATCCTCTACGCTCTGCAACTGGGCTTCTATTTCATTGCGTATCATCGCCTGGTCCAACCGCACGTGCTGTCCGACAAGGGCCCCTCCGAAAGACCCCCGTGGAAGAGGTTTACGCGGTTCACGGCCCTCTCCTACCTCAATGAGTTGGGGGCGATGCTCCTTAATTCGGCAACCGACTTGTTTCTCGTGACCGGCTATCTGGGAGCGTGGGTGGTCGGTCTCTACGGTCTGGCCAACCGGGTCTTCGGCATCATCAATAATCTCTTGCCGAATGCGTTTCTCGCCGACGTTATCACTCCACTGTTCTACAGCGAATACGGAGCGGCTCCCGAAAAATCACGGTTCGGTTTCACTCTCCTCATGAAGACCAGTCTGCTGGTCACGATTCCGATCGGACTCTGGCTGGCTCTCATGGCCGAGCCGGTGATCGTTCATTTTTTTGACGCCCGCTATGCGGAAGCGGCGGCGATCGTTGTCATCATGGGGCTGTTCCTGCCGATCGAAACCGTCCGCTATCCGCTGGGGTTGATGCTGCAGAATGCCGAGCGCAACGATCTTCTGATCTACGCCAAGGTTTTCGGGGTCGTGAAAATCCTCACCGGCATTTGGCTGCTCCCCCACGGCACGCTCACCACGATGGTGTGGATCACATTTCTGTCCGTTGCCGGGCAGAATCTGCTGCTCTACTACTGGATCGTGACCAAGCTGCACTCGCCCACCGACCACCTCGGCTTGCTCCGCCTGCTCATCAACGGACTCGTCTGCGGAGCGATCTTTTACTTGATCCGGCCGTGGTTCAGCGGGCCGGTGGGTGTGATTGCCAGCGTTCTCGTGTTCGCCGCGCTCTGGCTCGGTATCAGCACACTTCACCGCGTTTTCCGTCCCGAGGAGCGCGACTTCATCAACAGCAAGCTGCCCCATCCGCTCTGGCGGTTCTGAGTCTTGAGACAAGCCTCGCCGTTGTCGGTCTCCTGACCGGCCATGGCGACATCTCTGCGGTGTCGGCGGCTTGCAGCTGATCCAACAGCCGCGAACAATAAGCAGGGCGCACAAAGGTGCGCCCTTGCTCACAAGTGATCGCCAAATCGTCGCTATCCCAAATACGTCCGCAGCGCCTTGCTCCGCGAAGTATGCCGCAGACGACGAAGAGCTTTTTCCTTGATCTGCCGCACGCGCTCGCGGGTGAGTTTGAAGAGCTCGCCGATTTCTTCGAGAGTCAGCGGATGCTCGCGACCCAACCCGAAGTAGAGCCGCACGACCTCCGCCTCGCGGGGAGTCAGAGTCGTGAGCGCGCGATCAATCTCCTGCCGCAGCGATTCCTGCATCAGCCGTGAATCCGGCGGCGGCTGCGCGTCGTTGTGAACGATGTCGAGCAGGCGATTGTCCTCGCCCTGGGCGAATGGCGCATCCATTGAGAGATGCCGCCCCGACATCCGCATGGTGTCGGTCACCTCGGCGGGCGAGATATCGAGCTGCTCGGCGATTTCGTCGGGAGTGGGTTCGCGCTCGAACTCCTGTTCGAGGTTGGAATACATCTTCCCGATCTTGTTGAGCGCGCCGACCCGATTCAGCGGCAGCCGCACGACGCGCGACTGCTCGGCCAAGGCTTGCAGGATGGACTGCCGGATCCACCACACTGCGTAGGAAATAAACTTGTAGCCGCGCGTCTCGTCGAATCGCTTGGCTGCCTTGATGAGACCGAGGTTGCCCTCGTTAATCAGGTCCCCCAGCGACAAGCCCTGATTCTGGTACTGCTTGGCTACGCTGACCACGAACCGGAGATTGGCCTTGGTCAGTTTTTCGAGAGCATCCTGATCGCCGCGACGGATGCGGCGGGCCAGTTTGATCTCCTCCTCGGGAATGAGGAGAGACACCTCTCCGATTTCCTGAAGGTACTTCTCCAGGCTCTGGTTCGCCCGGATGTTCACTTTTTTCGTAATCTTAGTCAATGGCTACTCCTGACTTGAGAGAAGCCGAAAATACTCCATTACCACATGAACTCCCGCTGTCAATAAATGGTTCCCCCATTATTATCAAATACATAACTCATAAAATGGTTTGAAAGAGGCTGCTTCTCGATCATGCCTCCCCTTACATGCGGAGATACTCTTTGAGTAAGACTTTATATTCATTTATAAGCAACTGTTATTACAAGCATTATGGTCGAGCGAGGCGAATCGTCGCTCAGACGAGAATTGTCCTCGCGAAAAAAACCCCGCCAAATGCGAGGGTTTCTTGTTTCAGTAACGTTCTGTTCCGAACAAGAACCGACTGTTCAGCTTGTCAGACCCGGTTTGAGAATAATCCCCTTGCTCTTGTGTCCGTTCATGAGCACTACCGCCGGTTCAGCAAGACGGACGTGTCGCGTGTACTTCAGAATCTCCGCGGCGGGTTGAGCCAGTAGCCAATCCCAGTCGAGAAACGCCTCCGCACCGTCGAGATTCACGGTGAAGTAGCCGATGCGCATGGCCGTGATATTCTGAAAGAAATGCGCGCCCTGCGACGGCGTGACCTTGAAATCCTTGAATCCCGCTTCCACGATCACGCGCGCACCGGAGATTTGCTCCCACGCCACCGGAATCCCCAGCCACGGATCGGATGACCCCCAGCGGCCCACGCCGATCAGCAGATAGGGAACTCCCTCAGCGGCAAGTTTACGGTTGAGCCGCCCCACCTCCGCCGCCACTTCCCGGCTCGCGCCGCGCTCGAAGCGATCCTTGTCCACCACCACGACGTCGCGAATGTCGTCCACGCGCCCCACGCCCATCACCTGCGGACACTGGCAGATGAGATCATCGAGCGGATGATCCTCGATATTGAGTTCGATGAGTTCGCGACCGATCACCAGCGGCCGCAATTGCAGCACGTCGAACTCGGGTTTGTCTCCTTCAGGTTTGGCGAGACGAACCGCAAACTCCATTTCCACCGGCCCGCTCATTCCGGCCGCCGCCACGTCGAGCACGTCCTTGACCAACTGGGGCAGCGGAAAAACTTCGTTTTTGAGAATCGGCGCGAAATCCACGATCCGCACTCCTTCCTGCAGCAGACCTTCTACGATCCGGTCTTCCTGCGGAACGTACACCGATCCGACGGCGGGCAGCGTGCCGTCCTCTTCGGCGGCCGTCAGATCGAGCTTGATGAGTTCCGGCTCGGCCGCAGGATCGGTCTCTTCCTCGAAGGGCGCGAGATCGAGACTGTAGAAGGTGCGCTGGGTGTAGTCGAGATAGTCCCGCGGTGATGACAAACCGATGAGATGCCGCGGATACTTCGGACAGAAGCGCAGCACCGCTCCGCCTTCAACCACGGTTTTGCCCAGTCCGAGCGCCACGCTTACCACCCCGTCCGCCGACTGCATGGGGGGGGAGGGATAGAAATTATGGGAGCGCGCGACACCGGAGATGTCCGGATAGAACCGCTCGCCGTGGCGCGACCCGACCAGTCGTTGCACGATCACCGCCATCTTCTCCTCTTCCAGACGATGCGGCGTCACGCGAATATAGTCGCGCGCGCGCTGGAAGAACATCGAGGCAAACACTCGCTTCACCGCCGACTCGAGTAGGGCGAGGCGAACGCGCGTGCGGCGG
>JAHJDG010000163.1 GCA_018812265.1 bacterium
CACGATTCTCTCCGTCTATCCCAATCCGTTCAACGATCAGGCGCGGGTGCGGTTCGATCTGTTGAAATCGGAGCGGGTGGAGATCACGCTGTATGATCTTACGGGAAGGCGGGTTCGCACGCTCGCCGATGAAGTGTGCGACGCGGGGCGACACGAGATCGCTTTCGATGCGCGCGGTCTGGCATCGGGGACGTATTTCGTGCGGCTGCATTCGAGTAGTGCTGTGAGAACGCAGAAGGTGCTGTTGTTGAAGTAGTAGAGGATTTCTGAAAAGCGGGCATAACATCTGTATCATCAAAGGGAGGGAAGAAACATGAATCGGCGGATATTAGTCACGGGAGTTCTGGCAGTGATGGCCGCGTTCTCGGTCGGTCACGCCGACTGGAATTTCCTTCCGGCTGGACGACCAATTATTGGCAGCATTTCAGCGGATTCCTCCGGCCAACGGCTGTACGCCACCATTTTCGGAGGCGGAGTCTGGTTCACGGATAACGGCGGTCTGACTTGGGAGCCGGTCAGTGAGCGATTCTGGCCCGGCTGGATCAAGTACGCATGGGTCACGGTTGCGGCTCCGGCAGGCGATACGCTGATCGCAACGGTTGCCACGGCGCCCGGTTCATCCTACGATCGCTACAACGAATACAATGGATATAGCTACGATGGTGGCCAGAGCTTTCAGCCGTTTGCCGAGGAAAGAGTCCGCGATCGAGGCAGTGTACAGGTGTGGCACGCTCACCGCAACGTTTGGTTTCATCTGGATGGAAACCTCCTAAGTCGCTCGACCGATTTCGGACAAACGTGGGGCGTGCCCGACACGCTCCCCGCATGGAGCGATGCGCGTCTCATCCAAAGCGCCATGAGTGACAACGTACTGTACGCGGCGGAAGGCGACAACTACTCGTATTATCCTCCCGGTCGGTTGTGGAGAAGCGAAGATTTAGGAACCACTTGGACGTGCCTGCTCGACTTTGCGGGTGAGCTGGGGGAGGATACACCACAAATCGCCGACTTCGTTCCGCTCTCTAACGGCGATTTGCTGGTCTTGGTGAATGGATACCGTTCCTACATTGACACGACTCTGCTTGTCTCGACCGATTCCGGAGAAAGCTGGGAACCGATCGTCGGATCGGGATTGCGGTTTCACTTTGTCGGTGAAGCCTTCGAGTGTCGGCGAAGACCGGGACGGGTGTTTGTGAACAGCGATTTGTCTGTGGCACTATCGGACGACTACGGGCGAACATGGTCTAACCTCGGAGGAGTGTTCGAATCGTGCCCTTACCCCCAAGCCACGCAGGAACCTTTCTGGGGGAATATCTTTGCAAATTGTTACGATGGCCGCCATTTTCAATCTGCCGATGGCGGTGAAACGTGGGATACCTTGTCCGCGCCGCCGATAGGGTACAGCTACGATGGAGCATTCGTCATGAATGATGAAGCGGTATTCTTCATGGAATCCTCGTCTCTCCGCTGGCAGTTGGAGCCACCGTTTGCCGAATGGCACGAAATCGCCCGGATTGAGCGGCCGGATACCCTTGTGGACTTGACACCTGCGATCTGCAAGTGGGCCGACACGCTAACATGTCTGGCCTCGTTGTACGTACCGGAACAGGGATCAGATGGTCACTACTCGTGTATGGCTTATTCGCTGGACAATGGAGAATCTTGGACTTTGGGACCCATCCTGCCATTCAGGGTTGAACCGCTGCTTTATCAAGCCTACGATATTCTGTTCCATGATTCGCAGGCAAGAATCATTGTCCCGCTCTTGAATACCAATAATAATTCGATAAGCGATTCGATAGCCATATCCGAGGATTGGGGCCGAACATGGGATCTGGTGCGTGTTCCCGGAACTGGCGTAGTCTGGGATATTGAGCAAACATGTGATGCCATCTTTGCGCTGAGAGGATTTGTCTTTGGAGGGGGCGAAAACGTTCTGCGCTCGACGGATGGCGGAGCGACGTGGCACGAACTAACTGGTTTGCAGGGATCTTCCTATGAGGTTTATATGGCCGTATGTGGCGATGAAGTCTTTCTTCCCAACTATGCTGACAATCGTCTGTGGCATTGGGACGGGCAATCCTGGTCGGCGAGGGGCAGTCTGCCGTTCGGCGCAACGTATGTATATTACCCATTTGAAATGATAGCCATATCGGGCGATCCGCCTATTTTGATGGGCGTCCAGTACGACTCGGCGGCGGTCTGGTTTTCGCGCGATCGCGGTGATACTTGGACATTGGCCGAATACCAATTGCCGTATGAGAGACAGATTTCGCGGATGTCCAGCTTGACGCATGACCCTTATCGAAATCGCGTGTGGTTGAATACCGGCGTCGGCGCATGTTGGTTGGACGTGGCGGAGCTTGTGGTGCCGGATCGGCCGCTGCAGTTCAAGCCCGCCGACTACACGATTCTCTCCGTCTATCCCAATCCGTTCAACGATCAGGCGCGGGTGCGGTTCGATCTGTTGAAATCGGAGCGGGTGGAGATCACGCTGTATGATCTTACGGGAAGGCGGGTTCGCA
>JAHJDG010000164.1 GCA_018812265.1 bacterium
CCGCGTCGTGTTTTTCCGCACTTGTCGCCACGGCCGCACCGCTCGGTGGCGAAACGGCAACCCCCGGCCATTTGGAATGGAGCTACGGCAGCGAAGTGGACATGAATTCCCGCTACGTCTGGCGAGGGATCGTATACAACGACCGATCGGTCGCGCAGCCGTCGGCTTGGATTTCTGCGTCGGACCTCACGTTGTCGGTGTGGGCCAATCGCGGGCTCGAAGAGAAATACGGCTCGGCCTTCGTGGATGAAGTGGACGGAACTCTGGAGTACGCTCGGGGATGGGGCGATTTTGCCGGGGATCTTTCCGTTTCCTATTTCCATTACCCCGGACAGGAGGAAGCGCCTGCAACGGGCGAAGTGGCGGTGGGTTGTGAATACTCGCTCGGGATCGTGTCGGTGCGCACGTGGCACGCGATGGATTATCTCGAGTATACGGGAGCTTATTGGGGCGAAGCCGGCCTTTCCACGGGTGTCGAACTCGCGCCCAACGTCTCGCTGGAAGGACGCACCGGTTTCGGTTGGGCGTCGTCCAAGTTCAACGAAGCCTATTGGGGAGTGACGCGCTCTTCTTTCAGTCTTTGGTCGTTTGACGTCGCTCTGAATTACCGCATCGGAGACTATTTCTATCTTTCGCCGCACGGGGAGTTCGCAACGATTCTCGACCGTGACCTCACGGAGGACGCTCAGCGGAATCCCGTGAACTTCGGACTCCGGATGGGAGTGGATTTCTGATGTTCATCTTATCCACAGGAACGGTGTTTGACCTTACGCTTTCGGTGACAATACGATGACACTACGCTACAAAACCCATACTGCCGTCGGCCTGACGATCGTCGCTCTCGTGATCGCCCTTTATGAAATCGCTCAGCACATCGTGATGGGCGGTTTTCTGGAACTCGAAAAGCGGAATACCCAGCTTAACGTGGAACGGGCGCTGGCCGCGGTTTCCGAGGAACTGAGCAATCTGGAGTCCGACCTGGGCGACTGGGCTCCCTGGGATGATTCCTACGAATTCATCACGAACGGAAATCAGGACTTCATTGACCGGAACTGTCCCGTTGCCACGTACGAGAATCTCGATCTCAGCTTGATGCTTTTCATCCATTCGTCGGGGCGGATCGTTTACAGTCAGGGCTACGACACTGAGAGTGATGAGCTGATTCACGTTCCGCAAGGTTCTCTCGATTATATCGCGGCCAACGACACGCTTCTTCGTCATGCGTCCACCGAGAGTCGAATCGCCGGTCTCGTGATGCTTCCAGAAGGACCGATGCTGGTGGCGTCGCAGCCGATCGTGACGAGCGATTTCGAGGGTCCCATTCGCGGCACACTGATCATGGGCCGATTCCTGGACGCCGGTCTGCTGCGTGGCATGGCGACCCGAACGCACCTTCAGCTCGATCTGCACTCCTACAGCGAATCCCACCATTTGCCGGAATGCGAGACGACGCACGTCGCTCTGAGCGATGGGCGAGACCCGATTGTGAAAGTCCAGAGCGAGTACACGGTGGCCGGGTACGGGTTGATTCGCGACCTGTACGGCGAGCCGGTCCTGGTGCTGCGGGCGCAGTTGCCGCGCTCGATCTACGGGCAGGGCCGAGCCAGCCTGAACTACTTTTTTGCGCTGCTGCTGATTATGGGGATCACCTGCTGGGCCATGATCTCCATTCTTCTCGAAAAGCAGGTTATCCGCCGCGTTGCGCTGCTGGCGAACCACGTTCGCAACGTCGGCCGCAGCAACGACCTCGCGGCGCGCCTCCCGGTTCGTGGAAACGACGAAATTTCCACTCTAACCGGTGAGGTCAATCGGATGCTGGCGGCCATCGAGAGATACTGGGGCGCTCTGGAAGCCGGCAACACTGCCCTGCAAGAGGAAATCCGCGAGCGCGAGTACAC
Organism: bacterium; assembly: GCA_018812265.1. GTDB lineage: Bacteria > Electryoneota > RPQS01 > RPQS01 > RPQS01 > JAHJDG01. The sequence goes on from JAHJDG010000164.1 coordinate 1,899, forward strand.
GAACAATGCCCTGCGGGGAAGCGAGACGAAATATCGCACCTACATCGAAAACGCGCCCATCGGAGTGTACGTGGTGGACTCGCGCGGTGTGTTTGTGGAGTCCAATGAGGTCGGTTGCCGTCTTGTGGGCTACACTCGTGTCGAACTTTTTGCCCGCTCCATGTGCGATATCCTGATGCCCGATGCCAAAGAGTGTGCCGAGCAGCACCTGGGCAAGCTCGTTGAAACGGGACGGTGTTCGGGGGAATTCGACACACAAAACAAAAACGGCGAGCAGGTGGTGCTGGCCATCAATGCGGCACAGGTCGCTCCCGATCGCTATCTGGTTTTCGCGGTGGACGTCACCGAGCATCGGCGGATTCAGGAAGCTCTCCGGGAAAGCGAAGAGCGTTTCCGGCAAGTCGCCGAGAGTGCAGGCGAGTGGATTTGGGAAGTGGACGCTCAAGGTCTTTTCACGTTCTCCAATTCGATCGTGGAAAAGGTGCTCGGATACACGCCTCAGGAAGTCGTCGGAATCATGCACTTCTACGACCTCTTCGCTCCAGACGTGCGAGACGCGCTTAAAGAAGCGGCTTTTAGCGCCTTCGCGCGGAGGGAGACGATTCGGCAGCTTGTGAATCCGAACATCCACAAGAGCGGAAGTATCGTTATCCTCGAGACTAACGGAGTGCCCATCCTCGACGAGAAGGGCTACCTGCTCGGCTACCGCGGCGCGGACATGGATATTACCCTTCGCCAGCGGATGGAAAACGAGCTGCGAAAGAGTCAGGAGCGATTGGAGGAAGCCCAGGCCATCGGCAAGATCGGCAGTTGGGAACGGGACCTCGATTCCGGGCAGGTTTTCTGGTCCGCTCAGATGTATCGTCTATACGAGCTCGATCCTCGAAGCCTTCCCCCGCCGCTCGACGGAGAACTCTTGTCCTCGGGCCCCGCGGATGCAGACAAGCTGCGTGACGCCATTCTGCAAGCGGTAGAACGTGGCGAGAAAAGCGAAATGGACGTTCAGGTAACGCTCCCGAGTGGAGACTCGGCCTGGCATCATGGAGTCATCCTGCCGGTCAAGGATGAGAGTGGGCGTGTGGCAAGGCTCACGGGAACGGTTCAGGATATTACCGAGCAGAAGCGGGCCGAGGAAACCCTGCGCGTTTTCGCCGAGAGCCGCAAAGAACTGGAACGAATCGTCAGCCTAAGTCCCGCCATCGTCTTTCTCTGGAGAGCCGCTGAGGGCTGGCCGGTGGAATATGTCTCCGATAATATTCGACTAACGGGATACAGTCCCGAAGAATTGTACTCGGGGCGGGTTCCCTATGCCAGCATTATTTATCCGGATGATTTGGAGCGCGTTGCCGCAGAGGTCATGGAATACAGCAAGGACTCGAATCGCGACAGCTTCACCCAAGAATACCGAATCGTGACACGAAGCGGCGAAGTCCTCTGGATAGACGATTGGACGTGGATTCGAAGGAACGAGAAGGGAGAAATCACGCACTATGAGGGTATTATCTTAGATGTCAGCAATCGCAAGGGGGCGGAATCGGCCCTCCGTACGAGTCTGATTCATCTGTCGAATGCGATGCGGTTGGCCAAAATGGGGTATTGGGAATACGATGTTCTCAAGAACTTTTTCACCTTCAGCGACGAATTCTATGCGCTTTTCCGAACTACGGCCGAAGAACAGGGCGGCTACACCATGTCGCCCGCCGACTATGCCGGGCGGTTCGTGTATCCCGAAGACTTGCCGGTGGTCGCCGACGAAACCCGGAAGGCTATCGAGACCACGGATCCCAACTTCTTCCGACAGCTCGAACACCGGATAATCTATGCCGACGGGAAGACGGGACATATTGCGGTGCGCTTTCAGATCGTAAAGGACCGTGAGGGCCGCACCATCCGGACGTACGGCATGAATCAGGATATTACCGAACGCAAACAGGCCGAGCAGGAAAAGGAGCGGCTGGAGAGTCAGTTGCGTCAGGCGCAGAAGATGGAAGCCATCGGCACTCTGGCCGGCGGAATCGCCCATGATTTCAACAACATCCTCGTACCAATCCTGATCTACACAGAGATGACTTGCCGAAGCCTGCCGGCGGAATCGCCCAATCGCGAGGATCTGGAGCACGTCATTCAGGCGGCTAATCGCGCCAAGGATCTCGTCCGACAGATCCTGACCTTCAGCCGTCAGGCCGAGCAGGAACGGATGCCGGTCGGCTTTCAGTTCGTCGTCAAGGAGGCACTCAAACTGATGCGCGCTTCCCTGCCGACCACGATTGGAATCGAAGAGCATATAGATGTAAACTGTCCTGAGGTTCTGGCTGATCCCTCCCAGCTCCATCAAGTCCTCATGAACTTGTGCACTAATGCCGCGCACGCCCTCCGGGACGAGGGGGGAATCCTTGAAGTGCGCCTTGAACCGGTGGAGGTGGACGAGACGCTGCGACAGAAACTTCCGCGTCTGCTGCCGGGTACTCACGTCTGCCTGACCATCCGTGACAGCGGGAAAGGGATGGACAGCCGGACTCTGGAACGAATCTTCGAGCCGTTTTTCACTACCAAGGCTCCCGGCGAGGGAACGGGGCTGGGACTCTCGATGGTTCACGGGATTATCACCGGTCACGGTGGCGAGATCGCGGCCGAGAGCACGCCCTACAAGGGCAGCACTTTCCGCGTGTATTTGCCCATAGCCAAGGCGACCTCGCCGCGACCGCCGGCCACCGCTTCGCAAACGAGTCAGGGTTCCGAGCGAATTCTGCTGGTGGACTACGATCCGGAGATTGCGCGGGCGGCGGAACGGGCGCTTCAGCAATCCGGCTACCGCGTCACCACGTTCACCAGCAGTCCGGAAGCTCTCGATGCGTTTCGTGCGCAGCCGGCGGAGTTCGATCTGGTCATCACGGATCAGACGATGCCACACTTGACCGGGGATCGGCTGGTGAAGGAGCTGCTGGCGATTCGTCCCGACCTTCCGATTGTCCTGACCACCGGATACAGCGAGACCGTCACGGTGGACAACTACCGGAAGCTGGGCGTCCGCGAGTTCGCCATGAAACCGCTCATCAGCAGCGAGTTGAACTCCGCCGTTCGCCGCGCTTTGGATGGTATTATCGAAAGCGCTTCCTAATCGGTTACCTATTTGAGAGGAACAGAAGGAGGGATCGAATGAACTGGAACGTCGGAACGATCATTGCCATAGGTGCGATGATGATCGGCAGCAGCTGGATCTGGTTGAGCCTTCACACCAAGACAATGGAAATTCAGAATAACCGGATCAATACCGTACTCGATGAGGTCGAAAGGGATTTCGGTACGTATGATCCCGATACTGCCCATAAGATTCCTACCATGCAACGAATCAACCGAGTCACCGACCACATGCGTCAACAGGCTGAAGGACACCGCCGCCTGCTCGACAGTCTCACTCGCATGGAACGGGAAGACCTGGGCGATTATACGTATCGAGATACCACCGAGAATCAGTTTGACAAGATTCGATACGATGGTCAGATGGGATACACTACGCGTTGACCGCTCGCTCCGGTTGCTGAGTTCCGGACAAATGAGGAAGCTCCCGCCGATTCCGAATCGGCGGGAGCTTTGTCGTGGACGGCGGGAAAGGAATCAAGGTTCCGTTTCCCGATTTGTCGGACGATAATTACAAACGCTACCTCAACAGCACCATCTTCCGAATATCGTTGTAATCGCCCGCGCGCATTCGGCAGAAATAGATGCCCGAGCCGAGTGTGCTTGCGTCGAAAACCACCGACTGCCTTCCCGCCGGAAACGTGCGTTCGGTCAAAGTGGCAATATGTCTCCCGAGCAGGTCGCATACGTCAATCGTTACGAGTCCGGATTTGGGTACATCAAAGCGAATATACGTTCGTGAGTTGAAGGGATTCGGATAATTCTGTTCCAGTCGGGCGGTGATCGGTATCGGCATTGCGTCATCAGATACGGGCAGACAGTCTATGATGACCGCTTGGATCTGATAGAAGTACGCCGATGGAGTTGGTGTACCGTCGCCGTTCCATACGTAATAGTGAATGTCCGGCCAGGGCTCTGCGTTTTCACCCAATATCTGCGGAAAATGCTCCGGTTCCGTGTCGTTCGTAACCTCAAGCCATACCCAGAAGTCCTCGTACCACCACGGGTACAAGTCCGCCGGAAAAGTGACTTCCCTTTGCGACTCAGGACCCGTCTCGTAGGAATGAACCACGATCACCGTGTCCAAGATTTCTTCCCCTGGACTCCCTCCCGCGTCCCGATACACGTGCCAGCGCATTTCGCGATCTCCTGTTTGTTCCGCGGAGAATCGCGCTCGAATTCTGTCCAAACGATAACAGAGTCCCACCACGGAATCCCGCACCGGCGTAAAATGAACTAACGGACCCGAACCCGGAGAGTAGTCAAGACTCCGTGACATCGTGCGATTATCGTAACCAATCAGAATATCCGATCCCGCCGGCCACACGACCACCGACTCGACCGTCGTCGTGTCGTTGGCGGGATTTTGGTCCCCGCCATATCCCGATCGTGCTTGTATCGCATAGGTGCCGGAAATGGACAGGGCGAGCGCCGTGTCGCGGGAAATCATCTCTCCCGGCGGCAGGGAGAATACTCCGAAAAACGGTCTCCACGGATTTCCGATCACCCGCCACCACGTCTGAACGTCATGCAGTGTACCCACGCTCTCGTTTCGGAAGTAAGCGGTAATGCGGAAGGGACGGTTGACAAGATTCGGATAGCGAACTTGCAGACTGTAGCAGGAAATGTCGTTGACGGCGGGCGGCCAATACTCCAGGATCACGTTGTCGAAGCGTAGACCGGAATCCACGAGAGTATCGAGATTGCTCTGAAAGTAGAGCCGCAATTGGATCACGTACCCCATCAAGGGAGTGAAAAAAAAGGGTTCGAAGAAATCCTGCCACTGAGAGGGACAATCGCTGAATACATAGTCCGTTCCCATTGAATCACAGGTCGGATTGAACGCATTGCACCAGGTAACGCCGGAGTCACGGGAGACCTCGATTTTCCACCAGTCGCAATCAGGGTAGGTTTGCTGGCGCGGCAGATATCCGCTAATCATGAGATTCGCCGCCAACCAACCACCGGAGATCGAGCGGAGATCAATCAAGGGCGAGGTCAAGGTGGTGGTAACGCCCGGAGGGTACAAGCCGGTTGTGGAGTCATTGCAAACGATGACAAGGGTTCCGTTGGTCGAGCTCGTGTCCTGCTCGATTCTCCAAAGTCCGTCACTCGGTATCCAGTCGGATAGATCACCGTTCTCCCAACCTTCCCAGTAAACGATTTCGTCCAGCGTATGAAGAATACGTTGCGCGCGCGCCTCCGTTTTTCGGACAATGGAGTTGCTGATGGAGACGGGATGAACTTCTGCCGTCGAAACTGCCGCCACAGAAACCGCTATGGCCGCCAGAAATGCTGCAAGTCCTTTCATGGAAGTCTCCCCTTAAGCGTAACTAAGCCGTTTTATCGAGACCAAAGTTCCCCGAGTGGGGCGAAAGTGGTTAGTGGTAGAGTTATCTGATGTAAGAAGGCAAGACAACCGGATTACCCGATGTGTGGACTACGGGAGATGGAAGGATTCGCAATCCTCTACACGAGTAATCCTCCGAAAATACACACGATAACCGCCAGCCAAACGGTCGCCGGGAGTCCGGCCAGTGGGATCCACAGCAGAGTTCCGAGCAGCGAACCGATTCCTCCGCCGATCAAATCGGCGGCATAGAGTCGCGAAACGCTTCGCGCCGCATCCTGTCCCGTTCCCAACATCGTATATACGAACACGGCCGCCACCAGAAATCCGGTGAGCCCGAGGAAAACTCCCGTCATTTCCAGCGAAGTCAGACGATCGGCATTCATCAGCCACGCCGCCACACAAGATGTGAGCGCCAGCGCCGCGACCAGAGCCAATCCCGTCGCTCGAAATCCACGCTGGCGCTGTTTATGGAATGAATCCGTTCGTCGCGCGATTCGCGCCATCGCTGATGCCCCCAGAGTGAGTCCGAGCATGAAAAGCGTGAGCAGGAGGCCGATATTCTGATAGAGTACTCCTGTCTGTATCTGGTAGCGGAAGATCAGCACGGTCTCGAGCAGCATTCCGCAGAAACCGGCGATCCCCGCCAGCATGACTAAGCGAATGGACGGCTTGGCGCGCGCGATTAGTGCGATGGCCGCCAGAATCATGGCGATCAACCCCACCGCAATCCACTGCTGCTGCGCAAACGTCTTCCCCGCAACAAAACGCATCGTTAGAAGTCGGGGAGCGAACTTCGAGAGCCAGATGGTTGTGGCATAGGAGAAGCACACCGGTCGCGCATCCGTGTTGGCGGGAGCCTGTTCCTCGGACAGCCGCTCCCGGATTTCCGTAAACCGGTCGTTGGTGAGCAAGTACCTCAGATATTCCGGCGTGACCAGCCGGGTGGAAAGTCCGCGCTCAAGAAAGCGTTCTCTGAACATTTCCGGATCGTGCGGTAGCCTCACCTTTCCCGCCAGAATAACGTTGGTCGCGCCCGGCAGCACTATCACGTCCGAGAACGATCCTTTTAAGGCTTCGATGATGCTGGTATTGCGCAACGCCAGCGGTGCCGCCCAGAAGTTTTCCGCCGAACGCAACCGAAACGCGAACACTCCTCCATCCCGCAGATGAGATTGCACCAGCTCGAAGAACTCTTCCGTGTAATAGCGATTCGACTGAGCCGATGTCGGATCGGGCATACCGTTCAGAATCACGTCGTATTGCCCCATACTCTGTAGCGCGCGCCGCGGATCAGCCACCTGCACGTGAACTCCCCGCCGAGTGTCCATCCCGTGATTCGGGAGAAGCGGCAACAGCTCCGAGAGCAACACGCCGTTGATCTCGATGTAGTCTATACGTTGAGGCGCGTGCTGGAGCGCTTCGCGGATCGTTCCTTCCAGTCCGCTCCCGAGAATCAGTACCGTCAGCGGCTGAGAGTGGGCAAGCATCGCCGGATGAACGAATTCCTCGGCCGACGTACCCTCGGTCTCGAAAGACAGAGCGTCGTTTTCATAGACCGACACTTGCCTATTCTGTCTCGTCACGCTCACGCGGCCATAAGGCGTATCTTTCGTGAGCAGGAGATGCGGGTGATTCCAGCCCGTCGTTTGCCGGTCGAGTTCCCCCGAACGCAGCAGCGCCAACACCAGCAGGACTGAGACAAACAAGGATGAAACGAACAGCCATCGTCGCGAACGATCACGCCACAACAGTAGTAGCGCGGTCAGAGCGGCGAGAAGCGCGCACAAAAAACCGACCGTCAGATTCGGCATCCCGATTCGCAAAAGCCCCGTGGATGCAATCCCGCCGACCACCGCTCCCGCGCTTTCGATGGCGTAGGCGGACGCGATCGTTTTGCCCTCGCGAGCGGAAAAAGCGGCCGCCCACGGGAACAGCAAACCCATCGGGATCGTTGCCGGCAATAGCGACAGAGCGATTCCCAGAAGTTGCAGAGGGAAAGGAAGATAAGCTCCGCGAACGCCTCCGAACCACACGCGCAGGCCGCGAACGAACACCACGTCCAGCGGCAAGATCACGGCAATCAGAATCAGCAGCAAATAAATCGGCGCCGCTGAGGAAATCTCAGAGCGCCGCGCAAGCGAGCTCCCCACTCCGGTTCCGAACAACCAGAATCCCAGAGCCAGAAGGTAGACCAGTTCGATTCCATAGGAGGCCACACTGAGCTCGCGCAGCAACACCACTTGCCCGAGCATGGAAAGCAAGCCCAGAGTGAAGAGAGGGATTGCCATTCCCGTCAGTGATCTCGCAGGGAGTCGTCTTCGGAAAACACCACGGCCTGAAATACGAGAAACTGCGCGTCCCGCTTCCAGGCGTCGCCCGGCAAACCGGCTTTCTCGCAGAGGTGGCCGAGCATTTCCTCCCGCGACCAGTTTTGTTCGGTCGCCACCTGCGGCAGATAGACCGCCGAACGTCCTTCCTTGCGAATCACTACGCCGTCCGTGCCTATGCGAATCTTCCCGGCATCCGTGATCGGCTGCATCGGTGTCAGGGCGGAAATCTCGACCGTGATCTCGCTCATTTCGCTTGCGGTCACCGGTCGGAAACGGCGGTCTTCAAACGCGGCCGACAGCGCCATGCGGCCGACCACGCGATCCAGCGGCGTGTCCTCGGCCATGTGGCCGATGCAGCCGCGCAGCTCGCCGCGCTTTTTCAGAGTGACAAACGCGCCCTCCTTGATTCTCGCTCCCGCTCCGAATCCCCGTGGGAGAGGCAACGTCTGGCTCGTCAATTGCCACTCGATGGACTTCCGGGCCAGCGCCAGCAGCGCGCTCTTGTCGCTTGCCGTGAGCACGCTTGTGCTGCCGGCTTCGGGTTGCAGCTGCAAAGCGGAAGTATCCGCTCCGGCTTCGTCTTTCGTGAAGACGACCGCGCCGTATCCCACCACGCGGTTATAGTCTCCGACCAGCGCGTCTCCCGAATTCGCATAGCTGATGACCGTCCCGCGATTGGCTCCCCATTTCTTGGCCGCGATCATTGCCGTCAGAATCGGCCCGTCTCCGCAAGCGCACGTGAACAGCCCTTGAACTCGCTGGCTCATTAAAACCGGAATGGTGGCAAGCACCGCTTCCGCGTCGAGCAAGGCCACGGTCTTCAACATCTCTTTGTCCACTCTGCGCGCATCTTCATATTGCGGATAATGCGACAAGTCCGAACTGGCTACGATCAACACGCGACGGTCCTGCAGAATAGTGGTCAGCGCTTCTGCCAGCCGTGTGCAGAGCTCTAAATCGGGACTCCCGATTACGATCGGCAGGATCTTCGCATCCGGGAAGAGCGTCTGCACAAAAGGAATCTCGACTTCGATGGAGTGTTCCTTGGCGTGCACGCGCGGATCGAAGACGAAGTCCCGGTCGGCTTCCAGCAGACGATCCGCCGCCTTTTCGTCAATCGCCGCGTCCCCCAGTGGCGTGCGGAAACTTCCCCGCGTGTAAACCGACACGCCGTGGAATCCGGAGATCGTGTGATTGGTGCCGAGGATCACGATGAGATCGTACGATTCTCCTTCCGTCTGACGGAAGGCGTCGGCGATAATCTGCCCGCAGTACACATAACCCGCATGAGGCACAATGATCGCTAAGGGCTTGTCCACGCGCTTGGGCAGCGCCTCGGCCATGAACCGGTCAATCGCCAACCGCAGCGCCGTCGCATCCGACGGATAAAACTGTCCCGCGACGGCCGGTTCCCGCACCGTCGCGCTCGTCTGGCGCGCCGAGCACCCGCTGCTCAGAAGAATGAGAACCGATACGATACAAAGCAATGTGCTTCTGGTCGGAGCAAATCTCCTCTGTGAGAAATCCTGAATCATTGCCAGACTCCGGCTATCGGTTCATCACAATATTCGCATTGTCCGTTCTTCATGTGCATGGCGGCGATGAAGAATCCGCTGCGTTCGATCACGATCTTTCCACATCGGGGGCAATACGTGTGATTCCCCGCGTGTCCGGGCACGTTTCCCACGTATGGATAGTGCATTCCCTTGGCCAAAGCTACGCTACGCGCCCGCTCCAGCGTCTCGACCGGTGTGGGCGAGAGGTTGAGCAATTGGTAGTCGGGATGGAAGCGCGTGAAGTGCACCGGCACGTCCGGTCCGAGTTCACCGATCACCCAGTCGCACAGTTCGCCGATCATCACGTCCGAATCGTTCAGCGTCGGCACCACCAGATTCACGATTTCGAGGTGAGTGCCGCTCTTCGCCACCTGCCGGATGCTGCGCAGCACGGGCTTCAGCTCCGCCGAACACACCTTGCGGTAGAAATCCTCGCTGAATCCCTTGAGATCAATCTTGATCGCATCGAGCACCGAGCACATTTCCGCGAGCGGAGCTTCGTTCATGAATCCGCAACTGATGAGCACGCTGCGAACGTTCTCCTCGCGGGCGGCGCGGGCGATGTCGGTCAGATACTCGACGAACACCGTCGGTTCGTTGTAGGTGAACGCGATCACCGGAGCGCGACGATCCACGACGCTGCGGACGATGCTCGCCGGCGGCGTGTAGGCCACGTCATAGTCTTCGGGCCGAATCTGCGAAATCTCCCAGTTCTGACAGAAGCGGCAATGCAGCGGACAGCCCGAAGTCGCCAGTGAGTACGCCTGAGAACCGGGCAGAAAGTGATAGAACGGCTTCTTCTCGATGGGATCCACGTGAACCGAAATCGGTCGGCCATAGACCAGGCTGCGCAGTTCTCCGTTCACGTTCATGCGCGAACGGCATTTGCCGCGCTCGCGGTTGGCGATCATGCAGCTCTGCGCGCAGAGCAGACATTTTACCGCGAGTTCGTCATGACGATGTCCGGGATCGCTCGCGATCTCCTCGGGCGTATGACACTCCCGACAATGCCCTTCGGCGTGCAGCGTGGAAACCCAGTACCGCGCGAGCGGCGCCGCCGCCGCCAGCTCGCCGAGCTTATCGCGCGCGTACAGCTCGGACGAACAGCGAAAAACGCTCCGCAGCCACGGAGAGCTTGAAAACAGGGCATACGCACCGCACGCGGCGATGCCGATTTTCCCGGCTGAGACCAGAAATTCACGTCGTGAAAACTGCTGGATAGTCATGCGTCCTTCTTCCCGCGATCACGCGAACCATCCGTGCAAACGAATCGAGTGAAGAATTGTTTATCAAAAGGTTACTGCCGTGATAATCTCGGGGCTGAAGTCTTGTGTTTATAAGGTAGCAAAACAACCCTTCGGAGTCAATGATTCGAATCTTTTGTCCCGGTGGTGACTCTCCAGAGTCACCCCTAATTCCTGTACCTATATGCAATAATGAATCATCTCTGTATCCGAGAGATTCCCAAACCGCGAGACCATAGAAAAAGGCTGACGACGATGGTCAGCCTTTGTTTAAAAAATCCGGTTTTGATAAGACGTCGTATCAGGAACCGATCCGCGGAACAGTTCACCACCGAGGCACGCGTCCTCCGTTTTCGCGTGCCCGGCTAAGGCGTCTCTGGGCGGGGCAGGCGAAGGAAAAAGACGCCTGCCGCCGCGAACAACTTGCCCCGCTGGCGGAAAGCGGAGAATTCGGAAGGATCAGCCTAAGAAATGCCGAACTGTTTCATTTTCTCGCGCAGCGTTTTACGATCAATTCCGAGGATTTTGGCGGCCGCACTCTTGTTGCCTTTCTGACCGACGACCACTCGCCGGATGTGCTCGGCTTCGACGTCGGCCAAGGTGCGGTCGAGACTGTAGGTGCGCGCCGCCGAATAGCGCATCAGCGAAGGCAAGTCCGCCACGTCCACCGTGTCGCCGTCGCTCATGATGATGACCCGGTGGATGATATTCTCCAATTCACGAACGTTGCCCGGCCAGTCGTAGGCCTTGAGAGCCTGCACCGCCCGCTCGCTGAATTGCGGAACGCGCTTCTCGAATTCTTTGGCGAATTTCCGGGCAAAGTACTGCACGAGCAGAAGCACGTCGTCCCCCCGCTCGCGCAGCGGCGGAACCGCCAGAGTGATGATATTCAACCGGAAATAGAGGTCCTCGCGGAACGCGCCCTTTTGCACGAGCGCCGCCAGATCCTTGTTGGTGGCGGCCAGAATCTTCACGTCCACGGTGGTGGCCCGGTTGGCTCCCACCATGCACACCTCATTATCCTGCAGAACGCGCAATAGTTTCACTTGCAGCGCCAGACTCAACTCGCTGATCTCATCGAAAAAAATGGAACCGCCCTCCGCCGTCTGAAAAAAACCCGCTCGTGATTCGGTGGCGCCCGTAAACGCGCCTTTCACGTGTCCGAACAACTCGCTTTCCAAAAGTCCCTCGGGAATGCCGCCGCAGTTGATCGGCACAAACGGCCCGGCCGCCCGCGAACTGCAATAGTGAATCGCCCGCGCCACCAGCTCCTTGCCGGTTCCGCTCTCTCCCGCGATCAGCACCGTGCTCTTCGTGGAAGCGGCCTTCTTCAACGTGCGAATCACCCTCATCATCACGTCCGAGATACCGATCAGACCGAACTGCGGCAAATCGGCGATCTCCGATATGCGGTAGCGGGCCCGTCGCTGCCGCAGCTTCCGGAGAACGCGGCCAATCGCTTCCAGCAGCTCGTCATCGGTGAACGGCTTGGCCAAATACTCTTCCGCGCCCGTCTTCACGGCCGCCACCGCGTTCTGAACCGAAGCGTAGCCGGTAATCATCATCACTTCGGTGTCCCGGAAGTTGTCGCGGACGTGTCGAATCAAATCCAGACCGCTGGTGCCCGGCATCTTATGATCGGTAATCACGAGGTCTATCGGCGTGGCGGTTAAAACGTCAAGCGCGGAAGCCGCACTCGCGGCGGTGAACACTTGGTACCCTTGCCGGCTGAGGTTGCGATCAAGCACTTCCACCGTGTCGGGATTGTCGTCCACCACCAGGATCACTTCACGTTGCGTTGGTTCCGGCATGTCAGGATTCTCCCGGTTCGAGTGTTCCATTGGCGATCGGCAGTCCCACCTCGAAACGCGTCCCTTTCCCGACGGCGCTCGTGACCGAAATGGAACCGCCGTGCGCAGTCACGATTCCGTGAACGATCGAGAGCCCCAGCCCCGTGCCCTGTCCCACGTCCTTGGTCGTGAAAAACGGATCGAAAATCTGCCGCTTGGTCTCCTCGCTCATCCCCGCCCCCGTATCTTCGATCCCCAACACCACCGATGTCTCCCGCCGGCTGATCTCCACCGTCAGCGTGCCGCCCTGCGGCATGGCCTGCAACGCGTTCACCACCAGATTCATGATCAGCTCGCTGATCTGTCCGGGATCGGCTACGATTCCGGGAAGTTCCTCCCCCAACCGGCGGACGATAATGATTCCTTCCTTCTTGCAGCGCGCCTCGAAAAACGAAAGCACCTCGCTGGCGACGTGGGAAAGATCCACCCGGCCCTTGCTGGGCGGCATCTGCCGTGAGAAGATCAACAGCTTCTGAACGATGTCCCGCCCGTGAAGGGCCGTCTTGATAATCTTGTCCAGGTCCTTCTCGAGTTGTGGGGTGTCTCCCAGACTCTTCTTGGCGAGCTGCGCAAATCCCAGAACGCCTCCCAGTGGCTCGTTGAGCTCATGCGCGACACCGGCCGCCAATTGCCCCAGCGTAGCCAGGCGGTCGGCGCGACGAACCTGAAGTTCCAACCGGATTTTCGTCTCTTCCGCCTCTTCCCGCTCGATGATCCCCGCCACTTGCCGCGCCACCTCGGCGATGAGCGCCGCTTCCTCTTTCAGGAACGGCCCCTCCGCATGCTCGGGCTTGCCCTCGATGTAAATGATTTCCAGCGTGCCTCGTTTCCGACCTTTGACGATGATGCTGGTCTGCTCCCGGTAGCGACCCGCCCGATACATCGAAGTCAGATAGGTGGCATGATCGAGGTCAATCCGCGCCGCGGCCACGTCGGGATGCTGCAAGGCGGGCGGCAGAAGATCAATGATTCGCTGGAGTTTCTCCGCTCGCGTCCACTCCGGCTTGTCAACGATTTGGGCAATCTCATACAGACAGCTTAACTCCTTGACCCGTTCCCCGAGCGCCCATTGAGCTCGACGATGAGCGCTGGCCAACCCTAAAATCTGTACCACGCCTTCATGGAGCGCGATCTGTTCCACGGCGACCAGGCGGGGTTGCCCGCTGGCGATCAGAACGATTCCCCGATTGCGCTCCGTATAGAGGAATGGAAAAATCGCCAGAGACCGGATACTCTTGCCCGACCGCAACGTCGGGAGGCTCTCGGGTAGCAGGGCCGGCGGCAGGTGCCGGACGTCGTCCGTCCATAGACTTCCCCCAGCCGTCAAAAAGCCGGATGCCTTGCTTTGCGCGGGAGCTAATACGATACGACAGAGCTTTTCGAGGCCGCCCGGGAATGCAGAAGCGATTCCCTCGGGATCATCGGAGCCGTGAAGAAGCGCGAAGTCGTATGGATGTCGTGATTCCCGTGTCGCCCGCCACAGATAGCGGATGTCACCATCGTAATGTCCGATTTCGAGTTCATCGGCTCCGCTGAACTCCAAGAGGAGTCGGGAAACTTCCCTGAGAAATTCGATCCTCGACGGGCTGCCACTGGCTGAGCGTAAAATCCCCTGGGACAGTTCCAGAAACTCCTCCGGTGAGCGAACCGCCAGCGAGGATTTCATCGCCAGCGGTTCATTCTGCCTCAGTGCCGACGGCAATCTACTCTGAATGTCGCCTGATTCTTCTGGCATTTTTTTCTTATTAATCAATTAGATAATAGCGTGATCCGAAGTCGGATCGGCTGATCAAACCAAGTGGATGTCTGGCAAAGAATATACGGGTCGCTGTCAGGGAAAGCAACCAAAACATGCGGTTTGGTGGCCCTTTTCGCCCCAGTTGAAATCGCATCGCAAGACACTGTCGCCGGCCATTTCAAGGTGGTGGATTCGACTTGTTCCACCTCGACCTTTTCTTATCAATCATTGTCTTATTAAATATTTACAGGGGTCGGCATAATTGTTGGAGCTTGTTTTTGGGTATCAGGCTATGTTTTTTAACAATTGCACTTCAGATTATTGACTCTTGACATATGTTTTAATAGATTAAAATAGGATAATTTCGGTAAGGGATTACACTCTGCCGTACACTTTTTTGCGAGCGAATTCTCCGCTAAAGAACTCGAGAGGATTCGCTCTATCTTTTTCGGCAGGCGATCAATTTCCTGTCTGGCGATACCTGTCCGCACGCTACTTGGGCTGAGAGCACATCGGACTCGCGGAAAACGTGTTCTTTACTGTGCAAGGCAAAGGAGATGGGCAGATGAAGAAGTGCATGTTGTGGTTCGTGTGTTTGGTGATGTTCTGCAATGTTCAGGGCATTCCAGCCGAAGCGCCTGAGATCAGCCAGGAGGAGTTGGCCCGACAGGCCGAGCTTGCAGAGCAGGCGGTTGTCGCCGCCAAGGATGCCGAGCAGGCCACGATTCGTGCTCTGTACGATCGCCTGTTGACGGGCGACGACCTGAATGAGGCCGAGAAGGACCTCGTGTACGCCAACATGGGATGGCTGGAACCGCGTCGTCCCGGTGGCAGCGTTGACAACGCCGGTGGCCCCGATGCATTCGGCTACCGCTACGTGGACAACGTGGCCCCCGACACGGCCACCTACAACTGGATCGAGCTGAAGGGCGATCCGTCGGCCACCTGGCTGCCGTCTACCGCCTTCTCCAGCATGGATGCGGCGGTGAACAATGCCGATCTGCCGATTGGCTTCACCTTCCCGTTCTACGGCGGCAGCTACACCATCTTCCGCGTCAGCGTAGACGGCAACATCCAGTTCGTTCCGACCTACAGCACGGGCGGATACTCCACCTGTATCCCCAACGGATCGGTGGTTCGTCCGGCGATCATGCCGTTCATGGATGACCTCTACCTCACGCGGGGCGGGATCACCACCGGCAACAACGTGATCGGCTATCGCAATTTCACCGGCTATACGGTGATTCAGTTCGACTCGATCGGCCGCTACAGCACCACCGATCGCGGATCGTTCAACTATCAGGCCATTTTGTTCCCCGACGGCAAGATCAAGGTTCAGGTTCGGCGGGCCTTCTTTCAGACGGCCAATGCCGACAGCGCCCATGCCATCGGGATTCAGCAGGGTGGTTCGACCAATCCGGCTCTGCAGTACGTCTGTGACCGCACCGGATATTCGCTGGGCGGTTTCGGATTGGACTCGACGATCAACCGGGCCATCTGGTTCTTTCAGTTGTTCCTGACCAATGACTTCGGGACGACCAGTCTGGTGACTCCCAGCCCGACCGGCATTCACGAGCCCAGTTCGGTGGTCACGGTCAGCGCGATGGTCAAGAATTTCGGCTCGACCACCGAGTCCTCGCCCGTGTACTACTCGTTCAACGGCGGTGCGGCGGTGGGTCCCGAGACCAGCCCCGTGCTGAGCACCAACCAGTCCGGGCAGGTGACCTTTGCGACGCAACTGACCTTGCCGGCCACGCCGGGGATTTATCCGCTCAAGGTCTATACCAATCTGGCGACCGATGGGGATCGCGGCAACGATACTCTGACGGTGAATCTCAACGTGAACTACTGCTACGACACCAATCTGGGCAGCGCGCTTCCCGTCAACCTGACGGGTGAAACTACTTGCGGCATGGTGGACAACTACTTCAACACTTGCCTCGGATCATATGATGGGGGCGAAGACCAAGTCTACCGTTGGGAGGTCACCACTGCGGGTGAATACACGATCCGGTTGAATCCCGGCACGACCACCTATACGGGCATCGCCATTGACGACGAATGCCCACCGGCCGCAACCTGTATCGCCTATCACACTCAGTCCACCGCCACACCCCACGGCATTACGTGTCTCGCCCTGAATCCCGGTGTGTACTATATCATGGTGGATACGTATCCATCGCCCTACTGCATCCCCGACTACAGCCTGACCATCGAGGTGTGTCTCCCCTGCGACTCGATTCCGCTGTGCGGAACGCCCGCCGAGACCGAACCCAACAACACCTGCGCGACGTTCGATGCCTATGTGCTGAGTCATGACGATGTGATCTATGCCCGCCATTGCCCCGAAGCCGACAGTGACTGGTACCGGGTGATGATTCCACCGATGAACCAGCTCACCCTTGACTTGTTCGACGGCACGAACTGCACCGTCAGTCCGTCCACCACGGTACGATACAAGGTCGCCGACGCCGCCTGCAGCGGCATCACCGGTCCCTACACCGGTCCGCGCACGTATTTGAACTGCACCAATGATCCGTTG
Source organism: bacterium (assembly GCA_018812265.1). Classification (GTDB taxonomy): domain Bacteria; phylum Electryoneota; class RPQS01; order RPQS01; family RPQS01; genus JAHJDG01. The sequence continues at coordinate 18,650 of JAHJDG010000164.1, forward strand.
ACGATCCATGTCATGGTCTACGAAACGACTACCCCGGCACGAACCGCCTACAAGCTGACCACCACTTGCACCACCAACCTCTACTGTGGCACTCCGACCGAGACCGAGCCCAACAATACGTGCGCGACGTATGACGCCTACGAACTCGACTGCACGAATAACGTGGTCTATGGTCTGCACTGCCCGGCGAGCGACAGCGACTTCTTCAAGATCACCATTCCACCCGGAACCCATGCGGTGATCAAAGCCTACGTGGGCACGGGCTGCAACGTCAATCCGCCGAACACCAACATCTACACCCAGCTCTACACCACAGATTGCACACCGGTGGGTTCAGCCGGAACGTCCAACAAGACCGTCAACTACTGCCACGGGACGGTGGATACCACGGTGTATCTGTTGGTGAAAAATTACGGCACGACCACGCAGTACACGGGTCCCTATAAGATCGAGGTGGTCTGCGGCACGGCTCCCACCAATGACTTGTGCGAGAACGCTATTCCGGTGGCTATCGGTTCGAGCACGATCGGCAACACCTTCTGTACCACCGTAGATAACGCCCCGATCTGTGACAATTATAACCCGGCGACGTCCGGCCCTGGAGTGTGGTACACGTTCGTTGGCAACAACGACCTCATCCAAGTCGGAACGTGTAATCCCAACACGCCTCTTGACACAAAAGTGAACGTATATAGTGGTGACTGCGCCAATCTGGTGTGTGTGACCGGTGATGACGATGATTGCACGGCGCCGGGTCTGGCGTCCCTCGACACCGTTTGTGCGCTGGCCGGAGTTACCTATTACGTTCTGGTGTACAACTACTCGACCGGCACGGTGTCCAACGTCTTTCAGTTGGATCTGGTAGACCTCGGCGTTCCCTGTGACGTCGGCCGCTGCTGCTACGGCGACGTGACCAATCCGAGCTGTATGGACACGACCGCGGCCCGCTGTACGGAACTGGGCGGCGCGTGGACGTTCGGTCTGAACTGCACGGCCAATCCGTGCCCGGTCTGCGTAGTGGACCAGAGCGTAACCGCTCCCGGCCAATGGACCGGAACCACTGCCGGTGACGACTGCGATCTCCGCACCGGCGCGGACTATATGTTCGAGGTCACGATCCCCTACGCCAGCACCTGGACCTTCTCGCTGTGCAACACCAGCCTGGCCTGGGACACCTATCTGTATCTGTCCCAGTTCTGCTGCAACGGCTACCTCTACTTGAACGACGACTACTGCGGCGCGGTCTCGGAGATCAATTGTGTCTCGCTGACTGCCGGCACCTACTACCTTGACGTCGAGCCTTACAGCACCTCGTATTCCGGCGCATTCGTGCTGGATGTGTACGACTGTGCCTGTCAAGACTTCGCATGCACATATACCATAGAAGAGGTGTACGCGAACCTCTCCAGTCTCGTGGGCAGGTGGATCTACGTGTTCTGTTATACCACACCCAGTGATTTGTTCGTGGGTGATTTCGCCGCCTACGAAGCCAACACCCCGCTGCCCGAGAACGTGATCATGACTCGCGCGGGAAGTGTCACTGTTCCCGATTCCCTGAATTACGGAGCGGCTGTTTTGGCGGGAGGAATCGTGGGCTGCGATTCCACTCGGCTGCTCGGCTACTGTCTAACGATCCAAGTGGACACTCTCGTTTACCTGCTGCCGGCGATGACCACGTCCGTTCTGTCTCCCTGTCTTCTGCAGCCGCTCGAACCCTGTGACTCGTGCAAGTTCGCCATCTTCATTTCCGGTGGGGTAGATTCAGACAACAACCACGCGGACTACTACAACGATCTGAAGTACTGGTACCAGTACAAACGAAACATCGGCTACTGCAGCGAGAACATCAAGGTCTTCTACTACGAAGGTTCGAGGCCACCGGGGGATACGACGATTCCCGCCGCTAATGTGCAGGCGGCCACGACGGCAAACATCCAAACCGCCGTGAATGACATCTCGCGGAAAGTGAAAGCCTGTGAGACGGCTAATCCGGGAAGTTCGGAAGTGGAAATCATGGTCACCAACCACGGAGATCCTTCGGGTATCTGCCTGCTTGGTGACAGCGTTTTCATTACCCCGGAGCAATTCACGGCCTTCAAGCAGACTCTGGTGGACTCCGGCCTGTCCAAACTGGATATCGAACAGGGACAGTGCTTCGGCGGAAACATGCTGGAGGAGCCGGGTTTTCGACCGGGAAAATGCAACGTGACGGAATCCTCCGCCGCTGACGACTCTCAATACTCGTATAGCGAGCGTGGCCAGAACGGCTACAACATCTGGCTCAACGCCAAGCGTGAAGCCCTCAGCTCCGGGCTCCCGCTTCCACAGGCGATTCAAAGGGCGGATTCCCTCTACAACCAATGGCTGAAAGCCCAGGCCGACAGTGCACGAGCCGAAGCACAACGATTGGGAGACATTGCGGCCGATACGACCAAACCGGACTCCGTCCGCGCTAAGGCCATTCTTGAACAATTGGAGTGGCTCATTGATGCCGGACAATATGAGATGGACGCCAACCGCCAGATGTACGTTCACTACAGATGGTTCTCCGGATACTGCAAAATGGACACCATCAAGGTCCCGCGTGGAGGAGCGGTCAAGCTGAAATTCAGCGGCGACAGCACCAGTTGCGGCAACTGCGAGGTCTGGGAACTCGACGGTCAGGGGAAAATCGTGAAACGACTCAAGTGGAACTGGACCATCCCCGGCTCCCGTTACCATGTTGCTGGCGGGGACGAGCGCTGGCTACATGCCGATTCGAACTCGACCGGCATCTTCATCGTCAAGAACAACGATTCCACCTGGAGCTACAAGGTAGAAACGTGGCCGGTGGATCACGAATCCAGCCCCAGCAACGAGGCGACTTTCTCCGGTTTCTCGGAAGGCGGTTGGAACGATAGTCCGGCCGAATTCGGCTATCCGGCGGGTCCGGTCGTCGTAGTGAATGAAGGGCCCGGCTTGAACCTCTACACATTGCCCGCCGAAATGTCACCGGGGGGAGTCAGCACTCTCCAAGTCAACTACGAAATCCTCGAACAGAATTATTGGTGGAGCGCGATGCAGTGGTACGCCCGCTTCCTCGAGGTGGAGCCCAATACCGGCATCCGTGTTCAGTGTGAAAATGCGTTGGTTCCGGACGACACTCTGTACGTTTCCGATCCCGGGGAATACGCCGTTAATCTGGGCGCGATTTCCGGCACGGGAACTCACGCTCTTACTCTAACGCTTCTTTCCGGTTCCGTAACCTTCGACAACTGGGCGCTGCGCACCACGCTCTCCACCGGCTTCGAATGCGAACTGGCCGACAGTGTAGCCGTGTACGTCTGTCCGCAGTGGGGTCCCAACCCAACCCTCCATTTCTATGCCCCGCGGGACGGCAATTACTGGATCTTCAGCACCACCGACCGGAATTTGGTCTTCAGCCCGGTTACATGGCTGCTGGAAGCCGATCTCCCGGTGCTTGCCGGATGGAATCACTGGATGGATCCGGCTGCGCCCGTTTCCTACAAGCGGTATGTAGTGGTTCATCTCTGCGAGTAGCTTCACGGCGCAGGTCTCTTAACCGGAACACCCAGTGCCATTGCACTGGGTGTTCTGATTTCCTGCTGACAAATGGCGAGACTAAGAGCAAACGCCGACCGAATCCTTATTGCGTGTATTTCAAAATCGTCCCGGCTTTGCCGACAGCCCACAGCTTCTGCGGACTCTGAAACAGACGATGCAGGTCCGGGAATTCCTCAGCGGATCTATTCCATTTCTCCCCGCCGTCATCCGTCCACCACAGCGATCCCGGTTCCTTATTTTGATCCCCCACTATGAATCCGCGCTTCTCGTCAACAAAGCGGACACTCCGCAAGCGATTCGACGTGAATCGTTCGGATGTCCGCCACGTGCGGCCGCTGTCTGCAGTATGGAAGACGTCGCCGCCATGTCCCACGGCCCAGCCGTGACTGAGACTTGCGAAATGGAGTCCGCGAATGACGGCTCCCTCCTCAAGATCATTCGCGATCCAGCTTTCCCCGCCGTCGGTCGTTCGCAACACGTACTTGCCACCGGCCATGAAGCCCCGGTTCGCATCCAGGAATTGGATAGGCTCGAAACAAGCTCCCGGAAATTCCTGCTTGCGCTCGATCCACGTTTCTCCTCTATCCGTGGACTCATACATCACAGCTTTGCGGTTGGATACGTCCATACCCACCAAAAATCCTCTTCCCTGCTCCGGCACGTGGATCCCATAGAAGGCGTAGCTTTCGAGCGCCAACTCGATCCGCTGCCACGTCCATCCGCCGTCTTGTGTTTGAAGAAACGAGCCGTTCTCGCCACACACCCAGCCCGTGTTTCTGTCGGAGAAAAAGATGCACTCATAGAAGATGGAATCCAGTCGGGATGCGATTGTCCACGTATCCCCTCCGTCCACGGTGCGGAGTACCAGACCCGTTCCATAGGAAATAATCCAGCCGTGGTCGTCGTCGAGAAAGAATCCATTATGCAAGGGATCCTCGGTGGGCGATGACACGCGAATCCACGATGACTCCTCTTCGGCCATACACACAAGGCAAAATGCCAAACTCGCCGCGCAGAAACCAAGAAGTACTCTCATTGCTCTCCCCATTCTTGCGCAGGATGGATTGGTTGCGCAGTTCCTTGTAGGATCAACGCCTTCATCAGAATTCGGGACACGAGCCGTTACCTCCCCGATTGCTGCGTGCGGATGAGGCCGGTCAGGTCGTAGCCTTTCCCTTTCACCTGATCGAGAATTTTTTGTAGTGTGGTCTCGTCCATCGCGGGAGTGCGGGCGAGGATCCAGAGAAATTTCCGGGTCGGCTCGCCCACGGCGGCGTAGCTGTAGTCGGGCGCGAGCTCGATGATCCAATAGTCTCCCCATACGAACGGCAGAAACGAGAGAAAGGCCGGTGCGAAACGGACTTTGAGTTTCGTATTCGGACCATCCGCGCGGGCCTGCTTCGCCCGTCCCTCTGCTTCGTCCATCTGCCCGTTCTCAGTTCGGCAGCGGTTAACGATCCGGATGTCTCCATCGTCAAACAGACTGTACGTCGCCGTCACGTCGCCCGCGCACTGGCTTTGAAACCGGTTCGGCAGCCGTGCGATCTCATACCACGTGCCCAGATAGCGATGGAGATCCATTTCCGAAACCGCTTCCAGCGGCGGTCTGGTTTCTCCCTGCGCACCGCCGACGACGGCGAACAGCAAAAGAAATGAAGTCGCAAGAGACAGGTTCATCATCGAATGTCCGATCGTCGGTCCGAAAAAGTATCGTGAATGAATGCCCGATTTCTTCCGCTGATGAACATCCCACGCGCGCAACCCGGCCGGAACTTAATCCGCATGTCATTCTGAGGGCCGCTCTTCCTCCAACGTAACTCTGTCACGATGACAAAGCGGCCCGAAGAATCTCAGCCCGTTCGCTCGAAACCTCACCGCATCAGCACCACCTTCCTCGTCTCCACTCTCCCCGCCGCTTCCACCCGCGCCAGATACACTCCCGAAGATACTCGGCCGCCTGCATGTGGTCATCGCCGATGCCGAACAGCTCGGCTTCGGGAAACCGCTTCCGCAGCTCGGCCACCACGCCCGCGCCATGCGCATCGCCCGAGGCTTCCCCGGCGGATATGAAGATGAAAGGAGAGGTCACTGGATTCTATTCCTGTTCCTCTTCCTCGAATTCAGTTTCCCCCGTGCCCTCCAAATCTGCCAGAGCTTCCTGAATAGCCGTCAACTCGGAATCCGTAATCCCCCAGAGCTTGGCGGCGAGCCGGTCAATTTCATCCTCCAGCTTGCGAACGGCGACTTTGTCGCCTGCTGCAACAGAATGGCATCGTCGCGACAAATCGGACAAACTGACTGAGGTGCTCTTGTCATTGTCAAATCTTGGAATATTCAGAAGTTCTAAGACATGAGGAGATGGGTGTAATGCAATGTATCCTCTCAGTAGAGCTTGCGCTGGACATGAATTAAGAAGTCCACAGACATAATAGGCTTCACGAGCACTTTTGAGCGACACGAATACCAATGTGTGAGCCGGGAGAATAGGAGTATTCCCGTCATCCCGTTGCGGTCCACAGACGGCAGCTCGGACAGAATAACCAACCTCAGGCCACATCACCTTCCATTTCGCCAGGGTGTAAGATCCTACATTGTACATTGAATAGAAAGGATCCGTGTCTTTGAAATACTTCCTATACAGCGCTCGGCCTCTCAGTGTGCCGCGTTGCGGATTCTTCTTGTTTCCCTCGAATCGCTTCAGATAAGCATAGGTCTTGGGAAGCTCGACTCTCATCTTCGACTCGGCAATTCCCTTTCCTTTGTCAGGATCCTGTGCGAGTATAATATGCGCAGAAGGTTCGGCAATCCATCGATGGACGTCTCGACCTCGCAGTAGCGGATAGACCAGATCAGGCTCGATCACCGCTTCCACTTCCTCGACTTTGATCTTGCCAACGTTGTGAAGATTGCGGATATGGATATCCTTATTCAGCAAACGGCGTAGAATCTCGATCCAGTAGCATCCATTCAATCCTCCAGTGTTCACTCCCTCATAGGCAACATAATCGCTTTTCCCAATGATCTTGCGGATTCCGGGAATTGCCTCGCGCGGCACCGTCAACCACGGCGAACCTTTCTTGGTTTTTTGAATCGGTTCCGCTGCCATTTCCGTCACATAGACGGCTTGAAGCACATCTTCCAGAGGAGCTTCCGGGTTTATTCGCGATGGTCCTCGCCAGACGTCATACTGGACTGGGTAGCTGAAGTTCTCGCTCTGTTTCTCGCAGAGAAAGACCGCCGTTCGATTCGTCGCTCCCTCGAACACCTGCATAGCGCTGAGGTCATGTACGGATAACGGCTTGAGCACAACCGGCCGGTTATCCCGGAAGTATTTCAATCCCCGAAATCCCTCTCCGGCTCCCTTCGTCTTGAAAACGGTTTGCGTGATCACAAAACCGAGTTTTCCCCCGTAATCCAAATAGTGATCCACGCAACAGTGCGTGAAGAGCATGGAAAGATCCTTCTTGCCTCCGCCCAGTCGCGCCTGCGTTCCCGATAGCGTGAACAGCCGGTAACGTTCCCACAGAGATTTCGACGCCGCGCGATATTCGTCAGGTAAGCTTTCCCAATTCACCCACGGCGGATTGCCCACCACCAGATCTACCTTGCCGAGAAAGAGCGGTGCGAAGTTGTTCTTGATGAGCCGCGCCCAGATGCCGTTTTTGTTCTCCTTTTTCAAACGATGCAGTTTGTCGTAGAGATCAACATGGATCTCTCGATTCACCGTCGGGAGCCTAAGACTGGCGCATCGTTTCAGGAATTCATCCGCTGTGTGATCGTTCAGTACGCAGTCTTCAATAACCTCCGTGTATCGGGCAAGCTCAGAGCGATCAGCGGCGATCTCCGTGGGCATCTGAAACCAACCCTCGGCCGTCTTCACCGAGCGTGAATCGTCCTTGTCCTTGAAAAATCCCCCATACTCAGACGGAATGACGACGGAATCGCAAAGATATACGGGAATCTCCACCTCGCGGACATAGCGAAAGAGGTCGAGGACGCTCAAGAGATAGTTCGCGCGAGCGGCCATGACCGCCAGAGGATTCAGATCAAACCCAACCACGTTTCGCTGTAATTTGAAAAGCAACTCGCCCTGACCGTATCCGCATTCAAACCGGTGGTGGTCGTACCAAGATTTTGCCCGTTTGATGGCTGCCACCAAGAATGTGCCCGATCCACACGCCGGATCAAGCACGCGAACATCGGGATTCCCATCGTATCCCAGTTCGTCCAATACGAACTCTGCAAGCCAATCAGGTGTGTAATACTCGCCCAAATCATGTCGGACCGAACGCGGGAACAACCGATGGTACAGTTGCTTCAGCAAGTCGCGGGACTGCTCCGGATCTACACTTAGTGAAGTGGGTTCATAGGCGTCGAGCCGATGAACGATATTCCAAAGAGCTTCCGCCAATCGGTCATCCCAAGCGTCAATGTACCAAGTGAACAAATCACCTTCCAGGAAATTCGTAAGCCCATATTGACGCCAAATTCCCCCTTGTTCCAAGTCGCTGAGATGAGTCCGAAGTGCGGCGGGGGACTCCGCCCCGATAAGTCTCTGCAGAATCGAAGTGCCTAACGGCGAAAGTTGCGAGGCAATCTCCGCCACCAGCAACTTCATGAACATCGCGTAGTAGGTGTGCACGCTGAACAATAAAGCCGCGGTTTGTGCGTCACCTATTCCGTAGTGCTCTCCCTATTTGCGGACTTTGTCATTCCGCCCTTCTACGTCATACCCACAAACTTCTCCAAATAGGATCTTCCATTGGCGAAAGAGGCTTTCGGTCTTCGGACTTTGAGTTTTAATCAGGACATCATAGATGTGCCTAACGACCAACTGCGTATCGGGACTATCTGCTCCAAACTGTGCTCCCAATTTCTCAGGAGTGAAGGCCATACCCTGCGAACCGACCGATACGAGAGCCCGTAATAACCTTTCTATGCTATAGGCAGTGAGGTTCCTGGGACCTTCGATTTCCAATTGTCCCCGCCGATGGCGAACGAACACCACAGACCGTCCATCTGTACCAACTCCGAAAAGCCGATCGGGTTCAGTTCGCTCATGAACATGAAAGTCACGGAACCTTTTTCTAATTTGCTCAACGACAGACTTGGTTCCCGGCGAATCAGCATCTCCAAGCTGGCCTGCACCTTTCGGATACTTGTATTCAACAATAACACCGCCGAATTTGGAATCCCCTCTTCCGCCTGCGAGTCCGTACTCATGCCTCCCGGTAATCTCCAATCCTGCCTTATCAATGAAGGCATCTATGTGTTTGTTCACTTCATGGCGTATGTCTTCCTCTGATTGCGCTCGCGCAACCAACTGTGGCATACTAACCACCATTCGATTGGCGTGTTCACGAATAAGACTCTCAATATCCATCGTCAGTCTCCAAGTCTACTCCCTTCCCGTCGCTACTTCGGTCGTGCCCATCTTCTCGAGGATTTCCGTCGCGAGTTGCAACGCCCGCAGGCCGTCCTCCCCCGTCACCGGCGGCGGCGTGCCCTCGGTGATCGCGCGGAAAAACGCCTGCTGCTCCATCTCGATGGCGTTGCCCTCGGGAGCGGAGGGCTGGGCGAACAGAATGTGCCGCTTGACCGCCGCCTTCTCGATCTCGCCCAAACTGGTCGTGCCCGGAATGTGTTCCTCGCCCACGCGCGCGAGCCGGAACACCTGCGCGCTGCCCGCCGCGAAATCGAGCGCGATGTAGCTGTCCTCGGCGAACATCCGCAGCTTGCGCATCGGATTGGCTGAGATGCGGCTGGCCGTCACGTTGGCCACCCCGCCCGAGGGAAACGTCAGCCGCGCGTTGGCGATGTCCACCCCTTCGGAAATCACCGCCACTCCCGCCGCCTCCACGCCCGACGGATACTCGCCCATGAGCGCGAGAATCAGATCGAGATCGTGGATCATCAGATCGAGCACCACCGCCACGTCCGTCCCGCGCGGACGGAACTGCGTCAGGCGATGGGCCTCGATGAACTTGGGCCGCGGATGACCGTTCCCCAACGCCCGAAACGCTCGATTGAAGCGCTCGACGTGCCCGACCTGCAGCACAAGCTTCTTCGCCCGCGCGAGGTCCACGAGTTCGCGCCCTTCCTCCGGCGTGACGGTCATGGGCTTTTCGAGGAAGACGTGCCGGCCCGCCGAAAGCGCCCGCTTGCCGATGGCGTGGTGAGCCGTGGTCGCCGCCGCCACCACCAGCGCGTCGCTCTCCGAAATCAATGCCCCCAGCGAATCAGCCGCTTTGCCCCCGAATTCCTCGGCCACCTGCGCGCTACGCCGGGGGTCAGCATCATAAATGCCGGACCACGTAATCTCCTGATTGGAAAGAATTTTGGCATGAATCCGGCCCAAATAGCCGGCCCCCACCAGTCCAACTTTCAGCTTACTCACGGGTCAGGAACCTCATGTGAAAGTACAAGGCTGCCGCTGCGAAGATCAGGAACAGAGCCACGAAACCCAAAGCCCAGCCGTCATTGGGCGCAGAACCGCTGACCATCGGATCGAGCCAGAGGATGACCGCCAGCATGAAGCAGCCTCCAGCAACACCCGCACAGATGTTGCGAAGGCGACGATTGCGGCGCAAACCGGCCAGCCGGTCGAAATGGGAATTGCTCACAGCGACACGTAGGAAATAATGTTAGGGAAAGGTAGCCACGGCCTGCCAGAAAATCAAGCACGGCGGGCTATGAACCAATTCGAGGGAATGAATCCTGAACGGCTATCTGACCGAACCGCCGGAGTCTTTTTTGAACAGCGCGATCATTGTCCGCACGCGATCCCGGCGGATCTCTCCCGAGAGTCCGAGGCCCGCGAGAATCACCAGTGAGGATAGACCCAGTGCCGCCGCTTCCGGCATCCAACTCACGGCCGTGATTCCGAAGAAGGCAATGCAGCCTGCAATGGAAGATGCAGCGATGCGAGAGAGACGACCCGCCACGCGGGGTCTCGAGATTCGCAGGAATTTCGGGATGGCATACACGACCGAAACGACTTCGCCCACGCAGGCGGCCACCGCTGCTCCCACGGCACCGAAACGTGGAATAAGTAATGCACTCACCAACAGACTAAAAACACAGCCGACGGTCAGACCCACCGTTGGAGTGCGCGCATCCCCTGAGGCCAGCAGCGCTCCGCCGAACGTAGATCCCATACCGGTGAGCAGCATGTGGCCGAGGATAATCTGAAACGGAAGCACCGCACCCGCGTACTCGACGCCGAACAGCGGAACAATCAACACCTGTGCCGCCGGAATACCCAGCCCGACCGCGGGCATAAAAATTAGCGACAAGGCCGGAAAGATGTGCTCAAGGCGGGTCGTCAGCGCCTCGCGATCGCGGCCGACCTCCGAAACCAACGGCAACAGAACCCGGTACAAAACCCCCTTGAATATCAGGATCGGCGTGAAAAGACGGATGGCCAGCGCATAGAATCCCGTCTGCAAGGCCGTGGAGAGCCATTTCACCAACACCGTCTGTCCCTGCGAATAGGCAAGCGTCAGCACATTGGACCAGACGATGGGAACCGAGAGACGTGTCAGCTTCCAGGCTTCGCGTGTGACGGCCAGCGGTCGCAGACCAAAATCCAGTCGGAAGGCAATTCCCCACGCGATCACGACATTCACCACCATCAAGAGAGAAGAGCAGAGAGCCACATCCACGACGGACAGACGCCCCCGCTGCCACCAGAGTAGAACAAGAACCGCGACCGAAACCAGACGACCGACGATCCGGCCGGGCACGTCCCAGCGCGACATCTTTCGCGCGTCGAAAAGAAAAGCAAGATCAAATGGAAGGCAGAGCAGGTAGGCGAACATCAGCCACATCGTCCACCGATGGGCAACGTCGCGGGAAGTGAAACCGCCGATCAGTACGGCCCCCACGAAAAAAGCCACGGCCAGGATCGAACGAATGCGAAACGTGGCTGCAAATATCTCCTTTTCCTCGAACGGGCGTTGGGTGATCTCGCGGACGGCCATCACCGGAAGACCGAAATGTGCAATTGCCGACGCGATCATCACCAACGACAGCACGTACCCGTAGAATCCGAACTCTTCAGGCCCCAGTTCGCGACCTGCAATGAGCAGAAAGAAGACCTGAAGGACCATCTCGGCGGCCGCGCCGAGCGTCAGGATCGTCGCATTTCCGACGGTTTTCTTCGACAGCGTGGAATCCACGGTTCCTCTATCGCTTCCCGCGTGCAAGACGGCGGAGTTTTTTCATGATGCGGCGATGGAGGGGCGCACCCAGTTCGTATTCGGGAGCATCGTCACCCCAGATCAACGGGCCGTATTTGGCATAGGCCCGATTCGTCATTCGGAATGTTTCCTCACGTCGCCGCTCCATGAGTTGGCCACGAGAAATCCGATAGTGCAAAAGGACTTCGGGGAGGTTGGCGAAACGGTATCCGGCCGCCAGGCATTGCAGCGACAACGTCAGGTCATCCGCATACGGCATTTCCGCCGCGTAGCCCCCGATGGCACGAATCGGCTCCACTCGCATGCACATCGTGGGACCTCCGATCACATTGTAGCGACGAAACGCCCGCTTGATCTCATCATGATCGGTGGGAAACGGAAAGGATTTCTTGACAATCGAACCGCTCTCGTTGATCGTATCGAACCACGTTCCAAGCATCGCCACTTCGGGATAAGCGGTCATGAATTCAACCTGCTTCTTCAGCCGCTCGGGCAGCATGATATCATCGGCATCCATACGGGCGATCAGGGGAGCGCGAGCGAGGGCTATCGCCTCGTTCAGTGCCGTGACGACTCCCAGATTCGTTTCGTGCTTGATGACATGAAAGCGCTCGTCCTTGAGATCCATGAGAATCTCTTCAGATCGGTCGCTGCAGCCGTCGAGCACGGCGATGACCTCGAAGTCACCGAACGTCTGCCCTTGAATCGAGCGAATGCACTCGGCCAGGAATCGCTCGGCATTGTAGATGGGGAGTTTGACGGAAAGAGGCTGGACAGCCATGCGCGCGCTCGTGCGGTGTGAAGGGTCAAAGGGCTAATTTAGCAAGAATTGACAAAAATCCAAACGGGAAAGGCGCTGGCACATCGAAAGACCGAGAGAAAGCAAGCCTGCGTTCTCTTGAACGCAGGCCCGTAAGCTATCGGACTTGCCCGTAGGCTATTTTTTGTCTTTTCGGGGGACCAGACAGACCAGAATCTCGAAGGGCAGTCCCTCGGTGGTGAATTGGATGCTGATGACCGGCATCCCCCGGGGTTGACCGAGGGAGTGCGGCCCGAGGATGACCTGCGGCAGCGAGAGTTGGAAGGCGTGCTCGGTATTCGCCAGCTCCGCCTTGGCCGCGCCCGCCACCATGTTCATGAACTCACCGACGCCGTCGCGGATGTCGTCTTCGCTCTCCTCACCCGTTTCGATCTGCAACATCCGGCAGACGATAGTACGGGCCAGATCCGTACTGAAGGTCACCGAAACGAAACCCTCAGCCACGCCCGACAGCCCCATGGTTCCTGAGATATGGCCGTGAGCGACGGCATTCGTGCTGGCATCGAGGCCGGTGCGTTCGCACTCCATCCCCGCCATCTGTGTGAGAGTATTGACGGTGGCTTCAACGAAGGGATTGATATAACCTACGTCAAGCCGCACCTTATCTTCCCGGTTGCCCAAACCGAGCAGATCGGCAAGTTTACGGGATACGATGTGCGGCTGAAGGGGAGTGATCAATACGTCTACCGCCCCCTCGGCACCCAAAACGGCTTGGGCTCCAACACGACCCATTTCGCTGGTCACCAGCACCACCGGAACGGATCCCGTTGGATCATTCTTTTTCAGTGCACTCAGACGTTCTGCCGCCAGATCGGCCTTGTCCGGCCAGAAGAACAGAGCAAGATTGAACATGGTCAACCGGTCCGCCGCTTCTTTGTGTCCCAGCCGATGGGTGTTTACGTCATACTGCGCGAGAAGGCGCGTTGCGATCTGCTCTTGCAGCCGGGGAAAGTCAATCAGGGCTACTTCGATACTCATTCGGGTGCTCTCCGTATTCTTCGCGGTGGCGGATCAGGCCTTGGCGCCCAAGCCGAGGCTCTCTTGGATTTTCAGGGCAAGCATCTTGCCGTCAAACGGCTTGGTCAAGTAGTTCTGGGCACCGGCTTTCAGTGCCTCGACGACACAATTCTGGTCGGCTTCGGAGGTCAGCATCATAACCACAATATTCTTGTAGCGGGGATCGGCCTTGATCGTCTTCAGCACGTCAAGTCCGGTCATGCCCGGCATATTCCAGTCTAAAATTACCAGTTGAATATCGGCCGTTTTTTCCTCGAGCAACTTGAGGGCTTGAGCGCCATCGGCAGCTTCCAGCACCTCCATGCCCATCTCGTCCACACTGCGTTTGACGATCCGGCGGATGGTCGTCGAGTCGTCTACCGAGAGAATCGCCATGGTCTGCCTCAGGCTAAGTCACAATCGGGGGTAGGTACCTTATGCCCGAACTTTTCGTGCAAACCACAGACCACCCTAAGCCGACATTCCAAAATGAACCCGAAGTTATTCTAATATCATCACGATCTTTTGATAATACGAAATTTACGGTCAATCTCTTAACCTGCATCTCGCCCGCGATGAAGTCGAGTGACCGCTATTCACGGCAACCATGGAGTGACAACTTCGCCGCGTTGCCAATCCGCAGCCGACGTAAATCACCGAAATACGGGATGAACAGGGGGAGAAAAGGATGGAGGGAGGGACGGTGGGTCAACGCAATTTGGAGAGCGCTCGCTCGAGGTCGGCCAGCAGATCGGCGGAGTCCTCAATACCCACCGATAACCGGATAAGGCCATCGCTGATACCCAGTTTTTCGCGCTCTGCTTGCGGTACGGAAGCGTGGGTCATAATCGCCGGGTGATCACAAAGTGACTCCACTCCCCCGAGCGATTCCGCCAGCGCGAACAGCCGCAGGCCGGAAATGAATTTCTTGGCCGCTTCCAGTCCGTCCGCCAGCTCAAAGCTGACCATGCCGCCGAAGCCGGTGGTTTGCTTCTTTCCGAGTTCATGCTGGGGATGCGAGCGCAGTCCGGGATAGCGAACCCAGTTCACTTCCCGGCGGCCCTCGATAACGCCGGCCACGTCGAAAGCGTTCTCCTGATGACGCTGCATGCGGACGGCGAGGGTTTTCAGTCCGCGCAGGACGAGAAAGCAATCGAACGGCGCGGGCACGCCGCCGACCGCGTTCTGCACGAACTGGAGTTCTTCGCAGAGCGCGTCGTCATTCACGATCAGGCAGCCCATCACCAGATCACTGTGGCCGTTCAGATACTTGGTCAGACTGTGCATAACGAGGTCCGCGCCAAGCTCGAGCGGTTTCTGAAAGTACGGCGTCATGAACGTGTTGTCCACCGCCAGTCGAACGCCGCGGTTGCGCGCGAGTTCAGCCACGCCGCGAATGTCAATGATTTTCAGTAATGGATTGGTGGGCGATTCGATCCAGATCCATTTCGTTTCCGGGCGGATTTGTTTTTCGACCCGCGTCAGATCGGAAAAATCCACGAAGTCGGAACGAATGCCCTGCTTTTCGCGAACGTTCTTGAGCACGCGGTAGGTTCCGCCGTATACGTCATCGCAGACGAGCACGTGATCGCCGGACTTCAGCGTGGAAAACAGCGCATCGGCGGCGGCCATTCCGCTCGCAAAGCAAAGCCCGTAGCGGCCACCTTCGAGAGCGGCCAGCGCGTTTTGGAGAGCCGCGCGGGTGGGGTTGCCGGTGCGCGAGTATTCGTAGCCTTTGTGGACTCCGAGTTCGGGTTGCACGTAGGTAGACGTCTGAAAGATTGGAGTCATGATCGCGCCAGTCACCGGTTCCGGCTCGACTCCGGCGTGAATGCAGGCGGTGTTGAAATGCATTTTTTCGCGGTTGTGATTCATGGGAGGAGAGAGAAAACTACAAACTACAAACTTCAAACTTTGAATGAACAGTCAATAGGAATTTTTCGTAGAGAAGGCGGAAATTTTTTGACCAAACGAACTGTCTTATTCCTTGATATTCATTCGTTTGTGGGGGAAAAGATGGCGCGAAAAGGGCGTGTTCTGTTCTTCCGGCAGATGATAATTCTATCCATTGGGGAGGGAAGTCGGTGGGAATCATCGGTGTGCGGGATTTGAACGCGGGGAGCCGGCGATTCGTTCCCCTATGGGAATTGGAGAGTTAGGGATTTCTCACCGTGCATGAGCAAGCCCAAAAGAAGGTCTGCCGGTTTCCCGATTCCGGGCACACTGGATTGGGGCGTACGCAACTCGTGGCGGGTCCATATCATGTTCCAGTGAATGGCGTTCGATCTCAAATCCATACCATATTCATTTCTGACGGAACCGGGTATTGAAGGAAGCCGTATAATCGGGTGATGTCGAAGTGGATCCTTTTATCACTTGGTCTTCTGGCCATTCTCAGCCTGGCAGCTTACCCGATATACTGCCTGCCCGAGCATGCGCACGACCACGAACACGCAAGCACTGGCCCCGACTGTGATTGCGGATGTCTCTGCCATGCTTCGGTTCAGGCGATTCCCAGTGATCCCTTTGTATTGCAGGTTCATCCGGGCCTTCCCGCCGCCCTTTCCTCTCCTAACCAAACGATCCCCCTTCCTCCGCTTTTTCTGATCGAACGACCTCCTCTTTCGACTCCCGAACACGTATAGCTTGTGTTTGATCTGCCGTTGCGCAGATGTTCACATGTAAACCGTTCGAGGAGTCCATATGCTCACGTCTTTTCTGAGCAGGCTGCTCCTTTGCGGGGTGGCCTGCCTTCTATTATCCCCCGCCATTCTCCGCGCCGATTCCCCACCCCTTGCGCGACTTCTGGCCTTGGCTGATAGCGCTTCCCCCGCTCTGTTGGAGGCGCGCCTCGCCGTGGCGGAAGCCCGTGCAAACCATACGTCCGCCCGCGGGTTTCCCAATCCCGCCGTGTTTTTTGAAAGCGAAGACCTTTCCCAAGACGGAATCGGCAGCCGCGAGTCCACGGTTGGTGTGCGGCAGAATCTGGGTTTCCTCTGGGCGCAAACGCCGCGCGCATCCGCCGCACGACTGGCCTATGAGGCGGCGCTGGCGCAGTATGAAGAGCAGCGGAGGCGGTTGAATGCCGATCTTGTGCTGGCCTTGACCCGGCTGCGTCAGTTGGAGATTGAGTGCCGGTTTCTTGATTCGCTGCTGGCAGTCACCGATGAGCTGCTGAGGCACGCGAATGCCCGACAACAAGCGGGAGATCTTTCGGATTATGACACGGAGAGAATCCGTCTCGAAGCGATTGAATTGAACAGCCGTTACGCAGCCGCTCTCGAAGCGGAACAGGAGGTCAAGGCGGACTTGACGCGACGGAGCGGACTTTCCTTCGCGCTCTTCGAACCGGCGGTTCTATCGGAGATTCCCGCTCCGGAATTTTCTGACGCCGGGGCCGCCGTCCATCATGCCTATTCCCACAGGCCACTCTTGCGGGAACAGGAAATTCGGCGAACGGCGGCGGAGCGCAATCGAACGGCGGCTTCGCGAAACAGACTGCCCGATCTCAGCGTGGCTCTGGGACAGAAGAAAGTGGTTGACGGCCCGGAGGGCTTCGTCTGGGAAGTCGCGCTGGAGCTTCCGCTTTTCCATCAGCGGCGGAGCGCGACGACTCTGGCCCGCGATCAGGCCGGAAACGCGGCTACCCTCTACGAGTCCAGCAAGCGTACCGTCGAGCAGGACGTCCGATCGGCCTACGCACAATGGCAAGCACTGACACGCTTCGGTAGCGAACATTTGCACGGCGTCGGACAGCGGGCGCAGGCGAATCTGAAACTGGCCGTGTCCCTGTATCTGAACGGCGAAAGCGGCAGCCTGGATCTGGTGGATGCGTTGCGCACCGGTATTGACGCATTGACCGCTGCGCACGAACTGGAACTCGGCCGGACACGGGCCGCACTCCATCTGCGTCTGGCAACCGGTTTACCTCTTCTGGAGAACTAATCCGATGAAACACATTTTTTCAATTCTTTCCTTGCTGATCGGTCTGGCGATGCTTATCGGTTGCGGTCACAAGGATCCATCACACGCCGAAGCCGAGCAGGGCCATGATCATGTTTGCGGAATGGCGGTTACGGAGTGGCAGGACAGTCTGGAGCTGTTCGCCGAGTGGCCGCACTTCGTTGCGGGAGAGTCGTCCGAGGCCGTTTTGCATTTCACCGATCTGCGCACGTTTGAACCGGCCACCGACGGGCCGCTGACGGTAAACTGGAAGCGGAACAATCAAGTCATCAAGAGCGACCGAGCAGACAGGGTAGCGCGCACGGGGATTTTCCTGATGTCGCTGACTCCGCCGCCATCAGGTTCCTATGATCTGGAGTTCGTTTTGGCGGGCCGGGACATGGCAGGGACAGTGGTGGTTTTCGACGTGACGGTGTATCCCAATTAAGCTGCCGTACCGCACGAAGAGGAAGCGGAGCACCCGGACGAAATTTCTTTTCTCAAGGAACAGCAGTGGAAGTTGAAAACGAAAACGGTCGTGGTCGAGCGGCGGATGCTGCACGACAATTTGCGCGCTCCCGGTGAATTGAAACCGGCGGGAGATCGCGCATCCGAAGTGTTCGCGCCGTTTGCCGGAGTGTTGATGCCGGATCCAAGCTCGGGAGCCGTGCGGCACGGGCAGCAAGTCACGAAGGACCAGCCGCTGGCGATGATCGCGCCCTCGCCCAGTGCGGAGAACAGTTGGTATGAGCTGGTCTCCCAATATCGTCTGGCTAAGCTGGAGCAGGAACGGGTGACGAAACTTGCCGCCGAAGGAGCGGTGTCGAACCGACGATTGGAGGAAGCCCGGCAGAGTCTTCTCGCGCGGCAGGCGCAGCTTCAGGCCGCGCTGGGCGGCGGGGAACTCTCCGATCTTGATCTGGAGAATTCTCGTTTCATCGTGCGCGCTCCGCGAACGGGAGTAATTGCCCATCATCTGATCACGTACAGCTCATTTGTTCCCGCCGGAGAAGCGCTTTTTCGAGTAGTGGATCCGAGCGTAGTGTGGTTGGAGATATACGTTGCGGCGGCCGATGCCCCCAAGGTTCGGAACGTGAGCCAAGCGTATTTCACGGTGAGCGGATCGGAGAGACTCTACTCCACGGCAGAGCTGGGTGGAAAGGTGGTGGCGGCAGGAAGCGTGCTTGATCCGGAAACGCGACGTCTGCCGGTGATTTTCGAACTACCGAATCCGGATTTGCAGTTGAGTCCCGGAACCGTCGTGCAGGTGCACTTGCGAACGCAGAGCGGACGCGAGGCAATGGCGATTCCGCGCAGCGCAATCGTGGACGATGACGGCACACCCGCCGCGTTTGTGCAGGTGTCGGGCGAGACGTTTGCGCGGCGTCTCCTGAAGACGGGGATTGTGGACGGGGATTACGTGGAAGTGCTTTCGGGCCTTACGGAAGGCGAGCGGGTGGTGAGTGAAGGTGCATACAAGGTCAAGCTTGCGTCACTGGGCGCGAGTGACGCGATCGGTCACGGACACGCCCATTAAGGAGAAGCCATGTTCAACTGGATGATACAGAAATCGCTGGAAAAGCGATTCCACGTCGTGCTGGCTTCGTTCGTGATTCTGGCGGCCGGCATCTATGTAGCCTATCAAGCTCCGATTGACATTTTTCCGGAGCTGACGACTCCGATGGTTACGATCATGGCCGACGTGCATGGTCTGGCTCCCGAAGAGATCGAGAGTCTGGTGGCCTTTCCCATTGAATCGGCGATGAATGGAGCAACGGACGTACGGCGCGTTCGCTCTTCGATTACGATGGGAATGGCCTTCATCTGGGTGGAATTCGACTGGGGAACGGACATTCTCGAAGCCCGGCAGGTGGTGACGGAGCGTCTGCAATCGGTCTCGGGTTCATTGCCGCCGCACATGGATCCGCCGGTGCTGGCGCCGATCGCCTCGCTGATGGGCGAGATTCTGCTAGTCACCGTGACCAGCGATTCGCTTTCGCCCATTGACCTGCGATCCTACACGGACAACGTGCTGCGGCGTCGTCTGCTGGCGATTCCCGGCGTGGCGCAGGTGGTGCCGGTGGGGATGCAGGTCAAACAGTATCAGGTCATCGCGCGACCGGAACTGCTGCTGGCCTATCGGGTTTCGCTCGAGGAATTGCAGCAGACTCTGGCGCTGGCCAGCGAAAACACAACCGGTGGTCTGGTTGTATCGGGCGGGAACGAATACCTGATACGCGGGATCGGGCGGGCAACGACGACTGACGAACTGAAGCGAACGGTGGTGGCGGTGCGCGACGGGAGTCCGATTCTGGTCGAGCATCTGGCGGACGTGCAGATCGGCGGCAGCATTCCGCTGGGAACGGCCTCCGTCAACCGCAAGGACGCCGTCATCCTGTCGGTGCAGAAGCAGCCGCAGGCCAACACTATGGAACTGACAGAGAGAATTGACCGCGCGCTGACCGAACTCGGGGAGCTGGCTCCCGCCGACGTGAGAATTCGATCGGACATATTCCGTCAGTCGGCGTTCATTGAGGTGGCGATCGGCAACGTCCTGCAAGCGTTGCGGGACGGAGCGGCACTGGTCATCATCATTCTGCTGCTGTTTCTGGCGAATCTGCGCGCGACCTTCATCAGCCTGCTGGCGATTCCGCTGTCGCTGGTGATCGCGATTTTCGTGCTCAGTTTCATGGGCAGCACCATCAATACCATGACGCTGGGCGGTCTTGCCATCGCCATCGGGCTGCTGGTGGATGACGCGATCATTGACGTGGAGAACGTCTACCGGAGACTTCGGGAATCGCTACGGAAGCCGGCGGGAGAGCGGCGCGGACTCGCGCGCATCATCTACGACGCATCGGTAGAGGTGAGAAAGCCGATTGTGATGGCGACGTTCATCATCATCGCCGTATTCGTTCCGCTATTCTTTCTATCGGGAATCGAGGGCCGGTTGTTGCGGCCGCTGGGCGTAGCGTTCGTGGTCTCGATTCTCGCTTCGCTGTTGGTGGCGGTGACGGTGGTGCCCGCGCTGAGTTACTACCTGCTGGCCAAGATCAGTCCGAAACAAATCGAGCATGATTCGTGGCTGGTGCGGCGGCTCAAGACCGGGTATTTGCCCGCTCTTCAGTTTGCGTTGCAGCGCAACCGGGTGATTCCCGTTGTGGCATTACTGCTGCTGCTTTTAGCGCTGGGTACATATGCCGGTTTCGGACACGCGTTTCTTCCCGAATTCAACGAGGGATCGCTCACCGTCATCGCCGCCACTCCGCCGGGAACGTCGCTGAGCGAATCCTCAGAGATCGGACGGATGATCGAGGAGATCGTTTTGGAACACCCGGCCGTGGTGGGTGTGGCTCGAAGAACGGGCCGGGGGGAGATAGACGAACATGCGCTCAGTTCAAACGGAACGGAGATGGAAGCGAAGCTGCGACTGGACGGCTTTCGCAAGGAGGAAGTGCTGCGCGATCTGCGGGAACGATTGGCGCTGGTGCCGGGAACGTTCATCAGCGTCGGTCAGCCGATCTCGCACCGCATTGACCATATGCTGAGCGGGACGCAGGCGGCGCTGGCGGTGAAGATCTTCGGAGAGAATTTATCCGAACTGCGGCGGGTTGCGCAAGAGGTGAAGGCACAGATGGAGACGGTGGAAGGTGTCGTGGATCTCTCGGTGGAACCACAGACGGAGGTTCCGCAGATTCACATCAAGATGAACCGGGAAGCGATGGCGCAATACGGCGTGCGAGCGGCGGAGCTGGCGGAAGGCATCGAAACCGCCTTCGGCGGCCAGACGGTCGGGCAGATTCTGGAAGGACAGTTCGCTTATGATCTGGTTCTCCGTTTGTCGGATGAAGCGCGTGCGGACACGGTGAGTCTGGCCCGCACTCCCTTCCACACGCCGACCGGACACTTCGTGCCGCTTGGTGAGCTGGCTTCCGTCTATCGCGCGACCGGGCCGAACATGATCAGCCGGGAGAACGTGAACCGGAAAATCGTGGTGCAGGCCAACATCGCGGGGCGGGACATCGGGAGCGTGGTGGAAGACGTTCGCGAACGAGTGAAGAACAACGTCGTGCTGCCGCAGGGCTACTATGTGTCATACGGCGGTCAATTCGAAAGCGCTCGCTCGGCCGGTCGGACGATTGTTTTTCTTTCGGCGCTGGCGATTCTGGCCATACTCATTCTGCTGTTCTCCGAATTCGGGAACTTCCGGGACGCGCTCTTGGTGATGGTGAATCTGCCGCTGGCACTGATCGGCGGGGTGTTTGCCATTGCGTTGACGGGCGGCGTGGTCTCGATTGCCTCGCTGGTCGGCTTCGTCACGTTGTTCGGCATCGCGGCCCGCAACGGCATCCTGTTGATCGCGCACTACCATCAACTGATGGAAGTGGACGGACTCCCTCTGCGGGACGCCATCGTGCGGGGTAGTATGGAGCGGATGAGTCCGATCCTGATGACCGCGTTATGTGCCGGTCTGGCGCTGATTCCGCTGGCGTTTGGCGGCGGTCAGCCGGGAAAAGAAATCGAGACGCCGATGGCGATTGTGATCCTGGGCGGGCTGCTCAGTTCGACCGCGCTGAACATGGTGGTGCTGCCCGCTTTGTACTTGCGTTTCGGTCGCCTGAGACCGCCCAACCCAGACAACTGATCAGACACGCGAGCCGGTCAAGTTAATCGGCTCGCTTCTTTTGAATTGGCGGCCAGAGTTGGCCGGGAAACTCGCACGCTATCCGCCGTGCGGCCCGAGTTGAAATGGAATCGTTCCGGCAGTCAAGTCGTTCACGAAGAGGCGGTTACGGATGTCGCGGGATCGGCTCGCCATTTTTTCGGCGGCAGCAGCTTGCCCACCGGTTTCCACTTCCTGCACGTAGAAGCGGAGGCGGTTCAACATACGCACAAGCTGCTGGTCATGCGGTAGATTTGTTGTTGCGGATTTCGTAGATTGGGGAAGGTGGTGCTGCTGAGATGATTGTGGATCGCGGGCGCATCGCCATGCGCCCCTACGGGTCCGGGTGGGTTGCGCTTCCCTTAATCCGCCCCCGTGGTTTGGGTGTTTCGTAGGCGCGCACGGCAGTGCGGCGCTACCGTGATCGTGGACCCGATGAATCGTGTCACTACCGTTTTCGGATTTTTGATATGACCCCCCTTGATCCCCTCGCAAGCGGAGGGAGAACAAACTATGAAACGACTTTTTTTGATTGACGGGTCGGCGCAGATGTACCGGGCGCATTTCGCGTTTATTCGCAGTCCGCTGCGGACGAGCAAGGGCGAGATCACGTCGGCCGTGTATGGATTCCTGACCATGCTGTGGAACCTCCTTGAAAAGGAGAATCCCAGCCATCTGGCCATCGTGTTCGACACGCCCGAGCCGACCTTCCGGCACAAAGCTTTTCCCGAGTACAAAGCCACGCGGCAAAAAATGCCGGATGAGCTGGTGGATCAGATCGGAAGACTCCATCAGGTTCTCGAAGCGACCGGACTCTCGATTCTGGCGAGACCGGGTTGGGAAGCCGACGACGTCATCGGAACCCTTGCCTCGCGAGCCGAGGCCGAGGGATACGAAGTGGCAATGGTCACGGGAGACAAGGATTTTCAGCAGCTCGTGACCGACAAGGTGCGGATGTACAATCCGAAGTCCGATGGCTTGATCGTGCTCGGACCCCAGGAAGTGGAAGAGAGCTTTGGCGTCCCCCCCAACAAAGTTGTGGACGTGCTGGCATTGACCGGCGACACATCGGACAACGTGCCGGGGGCAGAGGGGATCGGACCCAAGACCGCGGTCAAACTCATCGGCGAGTATGGATCACTTGAAAAAGTCCTGGAAGCCGCGCCCACGATGAAGAAATCGCGGATGCAGGAAGCCTTGATTCGCGACCGCGAACAGGTGCTATTATCGCGCGAGCTGGTGACGATTGACCGGAACGCTCCGGTGGAATTCGAGCCGGACAAGCTGCGCGTGCCGCCGATCTATAATCCCGAACTGGACCGGCTGCTGGTGGACCTGGAACTTTTCGGCCTCCTCGAAAAGATTCGCGCGAAGTACGGCCAGCCGACCCGGAAGGCGGAGAAGAAGGCCGAGCGGGACTATCGAACGATCACCGAGGCGGCGGAACTGCGGAAGCTGGCCGGGAAATGGAAACGCGAAAAACCACTTCTCTCGATAGATACCGAAACGACCTCGAGGGATCCGATGCTGGCGGAACTGGTGGGAGCCAGCTTCAGCGAGACGGAGGGCGAGGCCTTCTACGTTTCTCTGGAACATCTGGAGGGCGAAGCGGAGCCGGGCCGCGAGTTCGTGAGGTTCGGGGAAAGAATCACGGACGGTGTGACGGTCTTTCTTTCCATCATGGCCGAGGTGTATGAGAATCCCGACATCCCCAAAACCGGCCAGAACGTCAAATATGATATGGTGGTATTGCGGACGTATGGTGTGGAAGTAAGAGGCATCGAATTCGACACGATCATCGCGGCCTACCTGCTCAATCCGGGGGACCGCTCGCTGAGCATTGACAACCTCTCGCGCGAATACCTGAAGCTGCCGAAGATTCCGACCAGTGATCTGATTGGGAGCGGCAAGAGTCAGCTTTCCATGCGCGAGGTGGACTTCGAGCGGGTCAGCGAATATGCCTGCGAGGACGCCGATTATGCACTTCGATTGACCGCCGTACTGAAGCCGCTCGTGGCCGATCAGAAGGACGTGTTCGAGGAGATCGAGATACCGCTCATTCCGGTTCTGGCGGATATGGAGCGGGCGGGCATCCGGCTCGATACGGATCTATTGGCTCAAATGAGCAAAGAGCTCGACCGCGATTTGGGCAGAATCGAGGAGGCATGTTACCGATTGGCCGGAGAGAATTTCAATCTGAACTCGCCCAAGCAACTGGCGGTGATCCTGTTCGATAAGCTCAAGCTGCCCGTCCAGAAGAAAACCAAGACCGGTCCGTCCACCGACGTAGACACTTTGACGGCTCTCGCTCCAATGCACGAATTGCCCACCAAACTGCTCGAATATCGCATGCTGGCCAAGCTCAAGGGTACTTACGTGGATGCCCTGCCCGTCCTCGTGCATCCGCAGACGGGCCGCGTTCACACCACGTTCAGCCAAACGACGGCCGCCACCGGACGCCTCTCTTCGGCCAATCCGAACCTGCAAAACATCACGATTCGCACCGAGGTCGGGCGGCGGATCCGCGAGGCGTTCGTGGCCGGAGATCCCGATGGACTCATCGTGTCGGCCGATTACAGCCAGATCGAGCTTCGCATTATGGCCCATCTGTCCGGTGATGAACGGCTCGTGAACGCGTTTGCGCGGGGGGGGGACATTCATACGGAAACGGCGGCGCTGATCTTCAATGTTGCGGTGGAGGACGTGCTTCCCGACATGCGACGGGCGGCCAAGACGGTCAATTTCGGGATCATCTACGGTCAAACCGACTTCGGCCTGGCGCAGGAGCTGGGCATTCCCCGCCACGAAGCCCACACGTTCCGCGAGAACTATTTCAAGCTCTATCCGGGAGTGGCCAAGTTCATGAAGACCACTATCGAAGAATGCCGTGAGCGAGGATACGTCGAGACCCTGCTCGGCCGCCGCCGCAACATCCCGGACATCCAAGCCGGCAACCGGCAGATACGCGAATTCGCCGAGCGAACCGCCATCAACACACCGGTTCAAGGCAGCGCCGCCGACATGATTAAGCTGGCCATGATCGCGGTTCATCGCCGTTTGAGAACGGAAGACTTTGCCGCCCGCATGGTACTTCAGGTTCATGACGAGCTGTTGTTCGAAGCTCCGGCCGGTGAGATCGAACGGTTGCAGGCCATGGTGGCGGAAGAAATGCAGAATTCGTTGCCGATCGGTGTCCCGATTGTGGTCGAAGTTGGATCGGGGAGCAACTGGCTTTTGGCTCATGCATGACTTTTTTGTGAAAAGCACTTGCATTTTTATAATCAGTGTTATATATTTCCAGCGTTTGCTTGGATCGTGTCCAATGCGAACACATGAACCGATCTTTGACGATGCAGCGACTTTGGTTTGCCGAATCACGTTCATGCGGTGAAACCGATCACCAGACAACCGCCGGATAGTCATCGCGAACCGTCGGGCGCTTGCCGATGCGCGAGCCACCACGAACGGAAATGAGATGAGAATCTCGCTCGCATTGCGAGTTTGAGTTCTCGAGCGAGCGTGGTGATCGGAAAAAAGTAGCCGATGGCGGATCGTGCAAGTGCGGTTGGAGAGATGATCTCACGCGCACTGAGCGGTGCTGAAGCGAATGCGAAAGCCGCTTGCTCCGCAGCACTGGGAATCCGCCGGGCGACCCGTCGAACTCGCCTTATTTCGGGGAGTTAGGTTGAGATGCGGAATACGGTGTGGCGTAGATCGGCAGGCTGCTTCAGGGCGGTAAGCTGATAATTTTCTACTGTATTCGCGCTGAATCGGCCCGAAAGTTGCTGCACGATTGTTCCGTGAATTGATCATCGGCAGTGAGCCGCATGATCGGCTGTTCGAGAACGTGAGCTTGAGCCTTCGGTGGAAGGCTTGCCGATAGAGATGAAGGTCGTCGGACATGATCCGGCGGCCACCGGATTCCGACTTCGCCGCACGAACTCGGTTCCCGGCAGGTGCAGCGGTTCGCGCCGAGGGTAGCGCAAACCAGGCGCCCATCACCCAGAACGTTCCCGAACAGAATCCTGCCCTCAGTTCAGTTACAGGAGAATGACATGAAGAAAGCGACCGCGAAGAAGGCCACGAAGAAGAAGGCCACCGCGAAGAAAGCGACCGCCAAGAAGGCCACGAAGAAGAAAGCCACCGCCAAGAAGGCGGCTCCGAAGCGTCGCAAGAAGAAAGCAACCGTCAAGAAGGCGGCCCCGAAGCGTCGCAAGAAGAAAGCGACCGTCAAGAAGGCCGCCCCGAAGCGTCGCAAGAAGGCCACCAAGAAGAAAGCGACCGTCAAGAAGGCCGCCCCGAAGCGTCGCAAGAAGGCCACCAAGAAGAAAGCGACCGTCAAGAAGGCCGCTCCGAAGCGTCGTAAGAAGGCCACCAAGAAGAAAGCGACCGTCAGGAAGGCCGCTCCGAAGCGTCGTAAGAAAGTGGCGAAGAAGGCAACCGTCAAGAAAGCAACCGTCAGGAAGGCCGCTCCGAAGCGCCGCAAGAGGGTTGTGAAGAAGGCCGCGCCGGTGGCGATGTAAGATTCGTCGCTCGCTTTATTCGGCTAATCGCCTGCCGGCCCGTGTGTCAACGCGAGCCGGCTTTTGTTTATGGCGGCGATTGTGGGGCTTTGCGCCCGTCGGGGCTTGCAACCGACGATTCTGTTTCTCATATTTAAGGACGTTCATTCACTACTCCAAGGTTTACCATGCCGTCCTGTCGTACCCTCTTTCGCGAGTTGAATTCCCGGCCCGACGCCGACCGCACGCTGGCACTTCTCAAGGATCTGGCCCTGCAGTCCCTTGCGCCGGAAGAACTCGGTGAGTTCCACGAGCAAGTTCTCTTTTCCAAGGCCTACCCGCGCTCACCCGAGATCCATAATTTTTGTACTCGGGAACTGCGCTGGTTCGCCGCGCGGATGGCCGGACTGGAGGACGAAGACCAGTGCGAGTTTGATCAGACCGGGATCGTCGGCACGCGTATCTTCTATCCCTACGATTTCGAGACCGCCCGCTGGCTGCAGGCGCGGCTCAAAGAGCGGATTGACGTGGACTGGGAGGCCTACGGCGAACGCGACCATGACCCGCTGGGCGGACTTCTCCCCCATCTGACCACACGCGCCGAGGCCGACGCGCTGGACGATGAGTCGGCCTCAACGCCGGAGTTCATACGGGCCGCTTGTGCGGGCAATGGGACGTCTCTGGCCTGGATTCTGGATGGTTTTGCGCGGGCCTATCCGGCCGGAATTCGCGAACATTTGTACAACTCGATGCAGCTCTCGCTGACGGTCGAACTGGATCGGCGGGGTCCGTCGCGGACGCTGCTCGATGACGGACGACCGGATGAGCTGTTCATTTGGGACCCGCTGGCCGCACGACAAAAATTCGATTTGGTTGCCGAAGTCAAGCGTCCGCTGCATATCCCGCCGCCCGTCGGGAGCAAACGGGGACGGGAGCTTCTGAATCTCGCTTTCGGTACTCTCCTGCCACGGCTGCGCGAGCTCTATCCGCTGACTCATGCGAACGACGCCGAGGTGTATGACATTCGACTGGAAAGGGGGATTCGCGCGGTCGTCTGGTTCATGCGGCCCGAGTTCCGGCTTCCGCTGGAAGTGGGTTGGGGCCTCTTGTTGCTCAAGAACAACGTACCCATCGGCTACGGAGCGGGCGGCATGCTGGCCGAGCGTTCCGAGATCGCCATCAACGTGTTCGACACCTTTCGCGGTGGGGAAGCGGCGTGGCTGTATTCGCAGTACGCGCGGGTGTTTCATGCGTTTTGCCGCGCGCCGTGGCTGGTAACGAGGCGCTATCAGATCGGCCATGAAAACGAGGAAGGCATCGCTTCCGGAGCCTACTGGTTCTGGGACAAGTTGGGATTTCGCTCAACCGATCCGGAAATCCGCCGGCTGGCCGATGCGGAACGGAAGAAGATTGCGCGCGGGAATGGCTATCGCACGCCGCGAAGACTGCTCAGGAAACTTGCGCAGGCCGACGTGGCGCTCTCACTTGAGGGCCGGCCGCCCGAGAAGTACGAGGAGTATCCGCTCGGCAAGGTGGGACAACTGGCCACGCGAGTCATTGCCGAGACGCTCGACGGGAACCGGCGCGGGCTGGAAGGGCGGGTCTTGCGCCTGTTACGGGAAAAGGTGGGTTTGCCTTTGGACGGATTGACCGGACCTGAACGAGTGTCGGTCGCGCAGATGGGTCTTCTTCTGCTGTCCATACCCGGTCTGGACAAGTGGCCCAAGTCCGAGCGGGAACGTGCCATGGAACTCTTCCGTTTGAAAGGCTCTTTGCAGGAGGCGGATTACGCTCGTGCGCTGGGCGGAAATTCACGCTTCTTCGATGCGCTCGCGCGACAGGCGAGATCATTGGATGAGTCTACGAGGCGGGGATAATCCCCCCGCGAAAACCAGCCGATCATGCATCCCATCTTCCGCGCATTCGCCCTTCGCAACTACCGCATCTACTGGACGGGTTTTTCGCTGTCCCTGATCGGTACGTGGATGCAGCACCTTGCCCAGGGGTGGCTGGTATGGGAGCTCACGCGTTCGGCGTTCTGGCTGGGAATCGTGGGCGCGATGCCGCAGCTTCCGTCGCTGCTGCTCGGTTCGATCGGCGGCGTAATCGTGGATCGCACGGTAAAGCGCACGCTGCTCATCGTCACCCAGACCGGCCTTGCGCTTTCCGCTCTGGCTCTGGCCGTGGTGACGCTCACCGGTATCGTGCAGGTCGAGCACGTGGTCATCATCGCCGCTTTCACCGGCATCTTCACGGCGGTGGACACACCGGCCCGGCTTTCGTTTGTCACCGAGATCGTGGGCAAGGACAACGTCGGCAACGCCATTGCGTTGAACTCGACCACCTTCAATGCCGCGCGTCTGATCGGACCGTCCATCGCCGGACTGCTGATCCCCATCATCGGTGTGGGCGGTTGTTTCCTCATGAATGCGATCTCCTTTATTGCGATGATCGTGGCTCTGGCGCTCATGCGCGATCTGCCGCCGCCCGTCTATGACCGTGGCAGCTCGGTGGTTGCGCAGTGGCAGGAAGCGTTCCGCTACGTTCGCCGCACGCGGATTCCACGCGCGCTGATCGTGAACGTGGTGGTTTTCGCGGCGTTCGCCTTCCCCTATGTGATTCTCATGCCGCTGTATGCCGATGAGATTCTCGAATCGGGAGTGCGCGGTTTGGGCGCGCTGATGGCGGCGATCGGAGTGGGCGCGCTGGCGGGCGGAATCTGGCAGGCGACGCTCCCCGCAAACTTCCGGCGGGGGCGCATCGTGATTTTCGGAGCCTACGGTTTGTGCGTGGGAATCCTGCTGTTCTCGCTTTCCAAGAGCTTCATTCTCTCGCTCTTGATTTTGCCGATGGTGGGCGCGTCGGCGATCAGCATGTTGGCTTCCACCAATACCCTCCTGCAGACGCTGTCTCCCGATCATCTGCGGGGCCGCGTACTTGGGTTCTACACGACGGGCTTCCTCGGTTTCCTTCCCATCGGCAGCCTGATAATGGGTTCGATTGCGGCGGAGGTCGGCGCTCCCATCACTCTGGCCGGCGGATCGCTCATCTGTCTCATCGTGGCGCTCCTGACTCTGGGCCGCAACAAACGGTTGCTGGTCGTGTGATGGGTCTCTTCGGCAAGCCCACGATCGGCCGCGAAATCCGCCGCCGCGATGTTACGCTGCTCCTGCATTCCACTCACCTCTACAAGAACCTCCCCTCGATTCTCGAAGATGGCACGCTGCACACGGTGCGGACGCTACGAGTACGGCACGGAGTCGAGAAAGCCGTGCGCTTCCTGCATGATCCTCGCCGCTACGAGCAATTCGCGGTGGGGCTTGACTATCTGAACGCGTCGCTGTCCTTCCCCAACACGCAGCTTCTCTACGGACGATCCAAAACTGACTGGAAGGCCGAGTGGGTTCATCTCGCGCTCGATCTCGAGCTATTGGATCATCCCGACACGCTCTTCTGTCCGGTTTCGGCGGCGGCGGAGTTCGGGAAATATGTCACGCGGGGATTGGATGGTTTTCGTGCGCTGTTTGCCGACGAGGTTCACGGACAGATGCGCGAGGGGCTGCCGAAAAACGTTCCCACGCATCCACAGGCCGAGGTCCTGTTGCGCGGGCCGTTGCCGATTACGTCCGTGCCGGCCATCTTCGTCCCGACCGCTGATGTAGCCCGCGAGATCGAGCGGCTCGGTTCCCGTCACTCCCTCTCTATAAGGATAGAGACCACCCCCCAGCTCTTCGTCTGGCCGAAGTGGCTGGTGGGGAAGTAGGACTTGATGGTCCAGATTTGAAAGGCCCTGTCATTGTATTGACAGGGCCTTTATCTGAGGGTATATTGAAATCAGCGGGTAAAAAGACAAGGGTTGGAATCATGTGGCGTACATTACTGATTATAATTGCTTGTGTTATGCCGCTGTGGGTGGGTGCGCAGCCGATGCTGGACACGGCGTGGGTGAGGCAATACACGATACCCGGATGGAGGGCTGTTCAAGCAGGCTTCCGTCAAACCTCCGACAATGGCTACATCATTGCCATGGGGAGGGACTCTTATGACGAAGAATACGGTATGGCGGCGCTCAAGTTGGACTCCCTTGGCAATCAGGTATGGTTCAACACATTTGGAGATTCAGGCGGTTACATTACAACATGGGCAGTTGTACCGACAGCAGATGGAGGATGCACTCTGGTCGGCTGGAAATGGATGCTTTCTTTGGCGGATAGATTGTTATTGGTACGTGTTGATGTCAACGGAGATTCCTTGTGGCGTCGAGAGATTCCTTTTTCTTACACAGGCGATAGTTTTGACATACATGCATTTGAGCTTGGCAACGGGAACCTTGGTGTGATTTACTCATTTATTGATATTTGGAGTGAAGTGGCCTCAACGATACTGTATATCTTCAATGATACGGGGAACAATGTAGGTACTCATGGATTGAATGGGTACATTCAATGTATTTATCCTCTCGATGGAGGTGGGTGTCTGTATGGTGGTACCAATACTCAGTTTCATCATGAATATTCGAGCGAAAGTGCCATTGCTGGGAGGATCAGTCCGGAGGGGGAATTGGTTCAATTCTGGGATTCTGGCAACTACGTTGTTTGGTCATCGGAGGGATTCTATGCAGTAGCACCAACGGCTGATCAAGGACTTGTTTTTTGCCGACTGGGACGCCGATTAGAAAGGCTTACGGCCGACTGGACGTCCATCGAATGGTCTCGATTTCTACCATCAGACCCGACAGAGTATTGGATAGGTCAATACTCGGATGGTGGGTATCTTGTGTTCTCTCCCGAGAGTCAGGGAGAATCTCTGCTATTACGTAGAACAGACCCCTGGGGTTTTGTCTCGTGGACTCATGCATATCCCGTGGGTGGTTTCAGCCATTTGCTGGGGGGAGTCAAAGACGATCGTGGCTGCACACTTCTCGGTACAAGCACTAACACGATCAAGGTAGTGAGGCTCGAAGAAATCGCTGACATGCGCACAGTCCAGGTCACGTATCCGAATGGCGGTGAAGTATGGGATGTCTGGCTGTCGCAGCCCTTCCGCTGGTGGTCATGGAACGCACTTGACGCTGTTCGCATCGAACTCAACCGAAACTACCCGACGGGTGAGTGGGAGGTAATGCGGGACAGTACGGAGAATGACGGACTGGATTCGGTTTACATTAGTCCACTGTTCTCCGACTCATGCCGGATTCGGGTGCAGGTGCTGGGAGATACGCTGGTTGATGAATCGGACGGGTGCTTTGCCATCCAGTACCAACCGCGGATTGTCGTGAGTACAAGGGGTTGGCTGTGGGTTGAGCGAATGAATTCGATTCAATGGGTGGGTCGTGAGCCTACTGGACCAGCCGTACGGATCGAGCTGAATCGGCACTACCCAAGCGAACAATGGGAAATCCTCGCCGACAGCACTGCCAATGACGGCGAGGAAGAGTGCTGGATTACCTTTCCAATGTCCGACAGTTGCCGATTGCGGATTAGCTCCGTCAGTGACACCTTTCAAGCTTTGTCACAAGAGTGTTTCATCGGCTATTACGGGAGAGTCACGCTCGTTGCACCCAATTCCGGCAGCGTTTGGCAGACTCTTACTTACGGTGATATACGATGGGAGTCGCGGGGAATAAGCAGAATCGCTCTTGATCTCAACCGAGATTATCCTAACGGCGAGTGGGAACTGATCGCCAACAATCTGATTGCGAGCGATCAAACCTATCGCTATCTGGTAAGGGAGCCGTCATCCGACCACTGCCGGTTCCGAGTGCGAGCTCTCGATGACACGGTCAAAGACGTGATGGATGGTGACTTCTCAATCGAGCTAATCCCCAATATTGTTGTAACATATCCCAATCGCTTCCGCAGCTGGTATCAGGGAGACACCGCTCGAGTGCAATGGTTATCGTCCGACATCCATCTGCCACTCCGAATCAGGATTGAATGGCACGATGGCACCCATGAAATACTCGTCCCCAGGACTGAGGATGATGGCAGCGAGGATTTTGTGTTAGCCACCACGCGTGTATCGGCATTTGCGAATTTGATCGTTGAGACATTGGATCGCAGAGTCTTCGGAAGGTCCACGACAATTTATGTTTCCAATCCTTTACCGCTTGCCATCGCCAATTCTGACGGACGCTGTCAGGGCTGGGATGCGGGGAAGATCGAGGCCGGAGAGTCCATTGTAGATACTTTCCGATACGCCAATATTAGAAACGACCAACTGGAGATAAACAGACCACTCTGGGTACAACATGACTCCCACCGTCAGTGCTTTCATTTTAACACAGATTGCCCTGATTTCTTTTTCGTCGATCACTATGAATTGAGTAGTTGCGCATTCACGCTTGTTTATGCACCGCTTGTTGTTGACGTGCATACCGACACCTTGCTAATCCCCTACCGCGCAGGTTACTTCTCCGACCAATACGACACGCTGCGGTTTCCGCTTGTCGGGCGTGCCGTTGCCACCCCTGCCGCTCCTGAGGTGACGATTCATGTTATAGGGAATGACGTCGAACTGCGATGGCAACCCGTTACGACCAACCGTCATAGCGTCCCCGTCCATGTCACCGGCTATCTAGTTTTTCGATCTGAATATCCCAACGGCATGTTCCACTACACAGCCAACGTGTTCAATCCTTACTACCGGGACACAGGCGTGGTTAGCAGCGACTCCGTGATGTTCTATCATGTCATTGCATATGACGGCACGGAAGATCGCCTTGACGAATTGACTCCGGGAATGACGGAAGAGGAAGTGCGGGCGCGGTTGCGGGAATAGCGACGGTTTTCTATCTACAGATGAAGAAGCGGCGACCTTCGGGCCGCCGCTTTGTTTCATGCAGAAAGTCTGCTCGCTATCCGGTCGCCTGCTTGAGGCGGGCGCGCTTGACGAAGTTGCGAATGTTCTGTTCGTGGGCGGTGACGGTCTTCTCGGGGCCGACCACCTTCACGAACCAGTTGCCGGCCGGAGTTTCGATCACCGAGGCGATCATCCGCGAGTGGGGAATATCTTCAGCGGGGCCGGTGCCCATCATCGCGCCGCCACCGATCTGAGTTCCGGTGACGTCGGTGGTGATGACGGTGAGCAGCCCCACCATCATCGTATCGGTCTTGGCCACTTGCCCGCCCGGTTCACCGTGCGGACCTTTGAGCTGGCCGTGCCACCGCTGTATATTTGATTTGGCGCTGCCACCGGTTCCGGGAAAATGAAAGACCGCCAATTCCGCCGGAATGGTGTCCCCCTTGACGGGACCGATATTGATCTGGGCCATGCGCATCGCTCCGGTGGGTTCGGTGCGAGTCCAGCCCTCGGGCAGAACGGCCAGCATGGTGTCGAGATCGAGAACTCCCGCCGCTGTTCCTTCCATAGGAGCGATTCTCATGCTCTTGACCCGCGCTGAGTGCGGGTCTTCCGTTTCCTTGACGGGTTCGACCTTCTTAGAACATCCGGCGATGAGAAAAAGGGTCAGCACAACAATGAAAAAATTGATTTTCATGAGATTGCAGTTGTCTTGATAATTGCGAGTCGGGCTTTCTGTACCTGTAAGGTAAGATTCCTCGAGGAGAGAATCAAGAGCCATGACGAATGGCACAGGAAATCGTCGAGTAGTAGCTACGTTTCGTTGACGCCCAATCCGTAAAAGTCCAATTATGAGGACACCATCACATGGCTTCACCGAGCTTCACGGCTTTGCGGAAAATGGTGCTGTTGAAGT
Organism: bacterium; assembly: GCA_018812265.1. Taxonomy (GTDB): domain Bacteria; phylum Electryoneota; class RPQS01; order RPQS01; family RPQS01; genus JAHJDG01. The sequence goes on from JAHJDG010000164.1 coordinate 53,055, forward strand.
AAAGAGAAGATAGAATAGGCATGTGTCGTTGCGAGCGGACAATCTCATCACGATGGCTGTCTTCAGAATGTGCTCGGATGAGTTAGAAATGACGAATAGCTCGAACGTCACACTCCATTTTACATAACGCTTATCCGCTTCGTTCCTGCGAAGAAAAGGCTGCTCTGTTGGGCAGTCTTAATTCGCATCTCCCATGCTGAACCCTTCCCGGATTATAGAGGAGTGAAAGCTGTCCGTTCGAGGATTTCGAGGAGGCCGTTTGCCAAATTGACTCGCGTTAATTAATTTCCTCACTTTTTCTCTTGGAAAATCTGCTTTAGTTTTTTTCTGATATTCTTTAGAATCATCGAACACATCTTGACTTGAGTAATTTAGCTTGTGTAGATTCTGTCAAGCGAGTCAGTAACGAGCAGAATACCAACCTAAGCGGGAATCGCTCCGGGAGTCTCGCAGCTTCCGGAGCGATTCCGTCGAGGCTATTATGAGAAGTCTTTTCTTCGTCGTTCTGCTGCCCGCGCTGTCTTACGGAGCCGTGATAAACGTGTTTCCTCCCTCTGGTATTCAATCGGCCGTTCATCAGGCGTCTCCCCACGACACGATTCTCGTTCACGACGGCGAATACACCGAGACGGTTGTCCTATACGGGAAAGATCTGGTGATTGCCAGCTTGTACCTGATGGACGGCGACATCTCGCACGTATCGGCCACGATCATCTGTCCCGATTCGCTTCATCCCGACACCGGGAGCTGTCTGGTATATGCCTACGGCGAAACGCTGGCGGGTGCATTGGTTGGTGTGACTCTGCGCAATGGCAGAGGAACGTATTGGAACTATGCCGGTGGTCCG
>JAHJDG010000165.1 GCA_018812265.1 bacterium
AGCGCTTCGGTCACGTTCGCGCCGATTCCCACTCCGCAAGGCGTGACATGCTTGATGATGACGGCGGCCGGCTGCTCGAATTCCGCGAGCAGTCGCAGCGCCCCTTCGGCATCAAGCAGATTGTTGTAGGAGAGTTGCTTTCCGCTCAGCTGATCGGCAGCCACTAAACCAACCGAAGGCGCTCCGTGTTGCGTCAACAGCCAGCCGCGCTGGTGGGGATTCTCGCCATAGCGCAACTCGCGCACGCGGTCGAAGACGTTACACTCAACCGCTCCGTCATTCATCCAGCGGGCAATCGCTCCGTCATAGGCGACCAATCCGGCGAAAGCCTCAGCGGCGCAGCGGCGTGCGAACTCGCCCGGAACGGTGCCGTTATTTTCGTCAAACAGGGCGAGGAACTTTTCGTATTGAGAAGGATCCGTAAGCACGACGACGTCACGATGGTTTTTCACCGCGGCCCGCACCATCGAAGGTCCGCCGACGTCAATGGCCTCGATGACGTCTGCTTCCGGCTTGCCGGAAGCCAGAGTTTTTTCGAACGGATAAAAATTCACCACGACGAGGTCAATCGGTTCGAGTCGCAAGCGACGCAGATCGGCGTCGTCCTCCGCGTGATCACGGCGCGCCAGGATTCCGCCGTGAATTCGCGGATGAACCGTTTTGATCCTTCCTCCCAACGCCTCGGGATGACCCGTCCACTCCTCGACGGGAGTCACGGCACAGCCGGCCTCTCGGAGCGCGGAAGCCGTGCCGCCCGACGCGATTAACTGCACGCCTTTTTCCGCCAGTGAACGACCCAGCTCGACCAAACCCGTTTTATCGGAAACGCTCAGAATGGCTCGACGAACTCGAATCATGTGCTTCTTTTCGGTAAAATGGTAACTCGACGCCCCTGGACGGCCACTCGGTCATCGGCGAAAAGGCGGACGGCGTCCACGTAAAGATCGTGCTCGATTTCATGCACTCTCTGGCTGAGCGAATCGGGAGTGTCATCCTGACGAACGAAGACGGCGCGTTGCAGAATCACGGGTCCGTGATCGTACTCGTCGTCCACGAGATGAACCGTGGCTCCCGAAATGCGCACTCCGTACTCGATGACGGCTTCATGGACGCGCATTCCGTACATCCCCTTCCCGCCGAAAGCGGGCAGCAGGGCGGGATGAATGTTCAGCATTCGATGTTGAAACGCTTGAACCACCGCGGACGGAATCAGTTTGAGGTAGCCGGCGAGGCAAACCAAATCCGCATTCCGCTCGCGCAGACAGTTCAGCATCGTCTTCGTGAATTCCTCGCCCGCGGCAAACGTTTTGCGTTCCAATACGACGGAAGGAACATCAAGGCGACGCGCCCGCTGCAGAACCGGCGCCTCGGGACTGGACGAAATCAACAGCACGGGTTCGGCGTCGAGTTCGCCCGCGCGGCAACGGGTGACGAGCGTCTCGAAGAGCGTTCCGTTACCCGACGCCATGAAAGCAATCTGCAAACGGCTCACGACGCGGCTCGGGTGACGGGTTCGAGGAGCGAGAGACTCATGGTTTCCGAACAGAATTCCACCAGGCCGCCGACGGGCAAGGTCATCCGCTCGGGGCCGTGGCCGTAGGGCAGGTTCATCGCCACGGGATAGGTTTCTCCGCGCGTGGCGTCGAGCAGCGAATGCTCGGCGTTGTCGCCATTTCCCTCTCCACTCAGATCTCCGACGAGAAGCGCGGAGATTTGGCCGAGTACGCCCGCATTGCGGAGATGAAACAAGAGCCGATCCACGCGGTGGGCGGGTTCGTTGACATCCTCGACAAGCAGGATCGCGCCGCGCAGATCGGGACAATACGGAGTTCCCAGCAGCGTGGCGATCATCGTGAGATTGCCGGGCAGGAGCCGACCCGCCGCCTTTCGACCGTTACGCAGGACGCGGATGGAATCGCGCGGCCAATCGGCCAGCAGATCAGAGTCGGCCGTTCCTCCCAACATTCGAAAGACCTGCCGTTGCGTGCGCTCGCTAAGATCGCCATCCCACTCTACGGCGAGCGGGCCGGTAAACGTGACCAAGCGCTCGCGCGCCCAGAGGAGCCACTGAAGGACGGTCACGTCGGAGAATCCGAGGAGCGGTTTTCCGGATTGTGCGATGTGCCGGGTGTTGATGGTTTCCAACAACCGACTGGAACCGACTCCTCCGCGAGCGCAGAACACGGCGTGCACGTCCTCGCGAGAGAACATCTCTTCCAGTTCCCGTCGGCGAACCGCATCGGACGCGGCGAACAATCCCCGCTGCGCAAAGGCCGAAGGCGAGGTTGTGACTTCGTAGCCCTCGGCGGCAATAGCCCGGATTGCACGTTCGAGCCGCTCGGGCTTGACCGGACCGGCCGGCGCACAGATTCCGATCGTTCCGCCGGGAAGGAGCGGAGACGGCAGAAGCGGCTTAGTAACCCCACTCCGGACTGACAAGGGTGTAGTCTCCAAATCCGGTGTAGTCCACGAAAACGAATCTCCGCGACAGATAGGCATAGAACCAGATCTCGTAGGGCCGCGAGCCCGCGTCGAAGGGATGACGTTCGATATCGGTCGGTTCACCGTACAGAATGAAGATTCGACCGCGATCCATCTCCCAGCCGGCGCGGTGCGTACTGAACTTGCGGTTTGCCTGTTCGACCCGGTAGTAATACTCCTCCATCTTGGCCGTGCCGCCCTCCGGATCGCGCTGGTTCCAGAATTCTTTGAAGAGCCGTTCTTTCTCGGTGGCGGGCGCGTCGCGCAGGCGGCGATTCTCTTCCGAAGTCGCAATATATTTGAGCTGTCGAATCGCCAAGTCCAAGTTGATAATGGAAGCGGGGATTCCGGGAATTCGAATGCTGAACTGGCGGGTTCGCACTTCGCGGCGTCCGTTTCCTTCCGCTTCGATCCTTAATACGTATTGCTGCGGCGCCAAGCCTTCCATTTCGAGCGTGAATTCGTGAGTCTGGATCGCCGGTGTCGGCGTAATCCGGCTCACCTCCTCTCGCACGGCATGGTCTTCGCCGTTCAACACGGTCCACGCCAGTCGGATCTGATCGCGACCCGCAGAGTAGATTTGCACGCGCGCCGCCGCCTCGTTCTCATCAGCGGGAAAACTTTCAACAATCCGGGGGATTCCCAATTCCGTCAGTCCGACGTCTTCGGACACCCAATAGATGTCCGACACGCGCAGGAGCGGATCGGCCGCTTCAAGCGTGATTTGACCTTCCCATTTGGCCTTGCGCTTCGTCCGCCGATCCGCCGTCAGAGTGACTTTCACCCGATACTCGCCGGGCGGGACCAGAAAGATATCCACATGCACGGCATTCTTCACACGGCTGTTGGTTTCCGTGTAAACGGCGGTGGAAACATCCTCACGGGAAATTCTCTCCGCGAACAGCCCGGTTCCTTCCTGAAACACGGCGGTCACGAGTTCGTACGACGCCGCGAAACCGCTGTCGGTTCGCAGAAACACGAGATTGTCGTAGGGAACGGAAACGGCGGCGACCAGCCGCAGCGAGTCGGCCTCGGTTCCGAGACGTTGCCCCAGTTGACAGCGGAACTGCGGACCGCCGCCGCTCGAAACGAACGGATTCGTTTCCGGCTCGCCTTTGGGAGCCGCGATGGCGGTCGCGGTCAGGGCCGCGACAAGGCCGATCGTCCAGAACACCCGCATAGTTTCCTTTCTCTGAGGTCATTCCTCTCGGCCACCACGACGGCCTCCACATGATAGGCATGGGCGCGCGTGACGCAGACATTCACGATTTGACCCGGGGTAACCCCTCCCGCAATGCGAACCTTGCCGTCAATTTCGGGCGCATCCCACGCACTGCGACCCCATGAAATTCCTCGCGCGCTACGTTCGACCAGAACCGGCAGGACTCGTTTCACCAGCGAGCGATGTTTCTCGCGGCAGATCGCTCGCTGCAAATTCATCAGACGATCGAGGCGGTCGAGGGCGATTCCTTCCTCCACTTGACCGTCCAACACCGCGCCGGCCGTGCCTTCCTGAGGCGAGTAAACAAACACGCCCAATCGCTCGAACCGAACCTCGCGGACAAACTCAAAAAGCTTCTCGAAATCTTCGTTCGTTTCGCCGGGAAAACCGACCAGAACGGTGCTGCGCACGCAGGCATCGGGCAACACATCGCGGAAGGCCGCGATGGTGTCCTTCATGCGCGCGGCGGTGACGCGGCGGTTCATGCGGCGAAGGATGCGATCCGACGCGTGCTCAATCGGATAGTCAAGATAGGGAACGAGCTTCGGTACGCGGGCCAGTTCCCGCACCAGACGAGGCGAGATCGTAGGCGCATGAGCATAGAGGATTCGGATCCATTCCAGTCCATCATTGTCCGAGAGTCGCGAACACAACTCGACGATGCGGCGACGGCCGTAGATATCCACGCCATAGCTCGTCGTCTCCTGACCGATGAGAATGATTTCTTTCACGCCGCGCGCCGCGAGAACGCGCGCCTGATCGAGCAGCCGATCGAGCGGTTCGCTGCGATAGAATCCGCGCATCCGGGGAATGGAGCAGAATGCGCAGGCGTGAGAGCAGCCGTCGGAGACGCGCAAATAGGCCGAGGCGGGTCCGGCGGGAGCGGTGCAATCCAGAAACCGCTCGCGGTATCCGTTCGTC